>CAMZDH010000028.1 GCA_947305345.1 uncultured Lachnospiraceae bacterium
CACTGCATGTAGTCGTAAAAGTCCGGGTGCTCGTTCGGGCCGACGTGGTCGCCCTCCTGCAGGTTCATCCAGACGCCGTAATCGAACGTGATGCCCTCGACGCGCTTCTTTAAGACGGCCTGGCTCGAGACCTCGAGCACGCAGCTGTCGCAGCCCGCGTCGACCATTTCCTTCAGGTATTTCTGCAACTCGTCGTAGTCCGGCGTCGTATTCGCGAGTTCCTTTTCGGTCCCCGGGAATTCCGCGCCATTCGTCCCGATGAGGCCCGGCGTCCGCCCCGCGGCAAGGAGCACGTCGCGGAGCATGTGCGCGGTCGTCGTCTTTCCCTTCGACCCCGTGATGCCGATCATCGTGAGTTTTTCCGCCGGGTAGCCGTACCAGGCAGCGTAGGCATACGCGCCCGCGGTCCGCGTTTCTTCGACTCTAAGGACCGTCACGCCGGGGTCTTCGGCCGCGACGTCCTTTTCGACGAGGAACGCCCGGACGCCCGCTGCCGCCAATGCGTTCATGACCGCGGGATCGTGGGTATCGAACCGCGCGCCCTCGGTGCAGATGAAAAGGTCGCCCGGCGAAGCGAGACGGTTGTCGCGGGACAGACCCGTGATCTCCGTTTCGTCCGTGCCCTGCACGACTTCGTATTCAATTCGGCTGAGCAGTTCCCTGATCTTCATGACTGAACGATCCCCGATCACGCATTTTCCTTCAAAAGCTCCCGCGCGACGAACACGCCGCTCGCCGACGCGTGCGAAAGGGAATGCGTGACCCCGCCGCCGTCGCCGATGACGTAGAGCCCTTTGTAGCGGGTCTCCAGATGCTCGTCGACCTGAACTTCCATATTGTAGAACTTGACTTCCACGCCGTAGAGGAGCGTGTCGTCGTTCGCCGTGCCCGGCGCGATCTTGTCGAGCGCGTAGATCATTTCAATAATGCCGTCCAGGATCCGCTTCGGAAGGACGAGCGACAGGTCGCCCGGCGTTGCGGAAAGCGTCGGCCGGACCGTGCCTTCGACGATCCGCTTCTCGGTGCTTCTCCGGCCCCGTTCCAGATCCCCGAACCGCTGCACGATCACGCCGCCGCCGAGCATGTTCGAAAGCCGCGCGATCGACTCGCCGTAGCCGTTCGAATCCTTGAAAGGCAGCGAAAAATGTTTCGCGACGAGAAGCGCGAAATTCGTGTTTTCGGTCTTCCGTTCCGGGTCCTCGAAGGAATGCCCGTTGACCGTGATGATGCCGTTCGTGTTCTCGTTGACGACGATCCCGTTCGGGTTCATGCAGAACGTCCGGACGTGGTCCTCGAACTTTTCGGTCCGGTAGACGATCTTGCTTTCGTAGAGTTCATTCGTGATGTGGGCGAAGATCTCCGCCGGCAGTTCCACGCGGACGCCTAAGTCCACGCGGTTAGAATTCGTCGGGATCTCCAGTTTCTTACAGAGGTCTTCGAGCCAGGAGCTTCCGCTCCGCCCGACCGACACGATGCATTTCTTCGCGAAATAGGTCTCACCGCGGGACGTGACCGTGAACCCGCCTTCCGCAACCGACAGTTCTTCGATCGGCGAATCGAAATGGAATTCGACCGCGTCCTTCAGCTCCTCATAGAGGTTTCCGAGGACCTTGTAGTTGATGTCCGTGCCGAGGTGCCGGACCGACGCGGAAAGGAGCGTCAGCTTGTTCTGCATGCAGACCTTTTTCAGGGACGAGCCCGCGGTCGAATACATCTTCGTGCCGTCGCCGCCGTGCGAGACGTTGATCTCGTCCACGTAACGCATGAGTTCCAGCGCCGTCTCGCGCCCGATGTACTCGTGCAGCGACCCGCCGAAATCATTGGTAATGTTGTATTTTCCGTCTGAAAATGCGCCCGCGCCCCCGAAACCGTTCATGATCGAGCAGACCGGACACCTGATGCAGGATCTGACGTTCTTCCCGTCGATCGGGCAGACGCGCTTTTCAAGCCGGTGCCCCGTCTCGAAGACCGCGACGCTGAATGTCGATTTTTTCGCAAGTTCATAGGCGGAGAAAATGCCGCCGGGTCCCGCGCCGATGATGATGACGTCAAACTTCTTCATATCCTGCTCCAAGAAAAAAAATAAGGAGTACCTTGCCGGTACCCCTTATAATAACATAGTTTTTTTCATTTCACAAGTGGAATGCCGCCGCTCCTGCGCCGATCATCAGGGTCATTTCGCGTATGCTTTCAGGCTTCCGTCCCGGACGTCCACTTCGATGACGCTCCCCGCTTTCAGGTTCCCTTCGAGGATCAGCCGCGCTGCCTCGGTCTCCACGTATTTCTGCAGGAACCGCTTTAACGGACGCGCGCCGAACGTCGCGTCGTACCCGTGGTCGATCACGAACTGCCTGGCTTCGGGCGTGAGTTCGATCGAGACCTCGCGGTCCGCGAGCCGCCGGTTCACGTCTTTCACCATCAGGTCGACGATGCCGCCGATGTTCTCCTTCGTGAGCGGCTTAAACAGGATCACCTCGTCGAGCCGGTTCAGAAACTCCGGCCGGAAGTGATTCCGGAGCTCTGCCATGACCGCATTCTCGGCTTCGGGGCGGATCCCGCCGTTCTCGTCGATGCCTTCCAGAAGATACTGGGAGCCGATGTTCGAGGTCATGATCAGGATCGTATTCTTGAAGTCGACGGTCCGGCCCTGAGAATCCGTGACGCGCCCGTCGTCGAGCACCTGCAGAAGGACGTTGAAGACGTCCGGGTGCGCCTTTTCGATCTCGTCGAACAGGACGACGGAATAGGGTTTTCTCCGGACCGCTTCGGTCAGCTGGCCGCCCTCGTCGTAGCCGACGTATCCCGGAGGCGCGCCGATGAGCCGCGACACCGAAAACTTCTCCATGTATTCGCTCATGTCGATCCGGACCATGTTCCGCTCGTCGTCGAAAAGACACTCGGACAATGCCTTCGCGAGCTCGGTCTTGCCGACGCCCGTCGGGCCGAGGAACAAAAATGAACCGATCGGCCGCTTCGGGTCCTTGATGCCGGCCTTCGACCGAAGGATCGCGTCCGCGACCTTCGAAACGCCCTCATTCTGCCCGATCACGCGTTTATGAAGCTCGTCCGAAAGATGCAGCGTCCGGTTCTTTTCCGTCTCATTGAGCTTCGAGACCGGAATGCCGGTCCAGCGGCTGATGATCCTCGCGATGACCTCCTCGTCGACCGCGTCGTGCGCGTAGGAAGCGTCCGCCGAACGGATCGCGTTCTCCGCCGCTTCGATCTCGGACTGGAGCTTCGGGATCGTCCCGAATTTCAATTCGCCGGCCTTGCCGTAATCGCCTTCCTGCTGCGCCTTCTCGACGGCCGCGTTCGCGTCCGCCAGGTCTTCGCGGAGTTTCGACACCTCGGCGATCCTGGCCTTTTCATTGTCCCATTTCGCCTTTTCATTCGCGAAATGCGCTTTCAGTTCCGCAAGTTCCTGCTGCAGCGCCGAAAGCCGTTCCTGCGACAGCCGGTCGGTCTCCTTCTTCAACGCGGCTTCCTCGATCTCCAGCTGCATGATCTTCCGGTTTTCATCGTCAAGCTCCGCCGGCAGGGAATCGAGTTCCGTCTTGATAAGCGCGCAGGCTTCGTCGACGAGGTCGATCGCCTTGTCCGGCAGGAACCGCTCGGAAATGTACCGGTCCGAAAGCGTCGCCGCCGCGACGAGCGCGCCGTCCTGGATCGTCACGTGATGGAAGTTCTCGTAACGCTCCTTGATGCCTCGGAGGATCGAGATCGTGTCCTCGACCGTCGGTTCGTCGACGAGCACGGGCTGGAACCGCCGCTCGAGCGCCTTGTCTTTTTCAATGTATTTCCGGTATTCGTCAAGTGTCGTCGCGCCGATGCAGTGGAGTTCGCCCCGGGCGAGCATCGGCTTCAGCATGTTGCCGGCGTCCATCGAGCCCTCGGTCTTGCCCGCGCCGACGATGGTATGCAGCTCGTCGATGAACAGGATGATCCTGCCATCCGACTTCCGGACCTCCTCGAGCACCGCCTTCAGCCGCTCTATTTCGCGCCCGCGACGAGCGCGCCCATGTCGAGTGAAAACAGTTTCTTGTCCTTTAAGGAGTCCGGCACGTCGCCGCGGACGATCCGCTGCGCGAGCCCTTCGACGACCGCGGTCTTGCCGACGCCCGGTTCGCCGATCAGCACCGGATTGTTCTTCGTTTTTCTGGAAAGAATGCGGACCACGTTCCGGATCTCTTCGTCCCGTCCGATCACGGGGTCCAGCTTCTGCTGTCTTGCGACCTCGACGAGATCGCGTCCGTATTTTTCCAGCACTTCATAGGTGTCCTCCGGCGAATCCGTCGTCACCCGCTGATTGCCCCGGACCGACGACAGCGCCTGCAAAAACAGGTCGACCGTGATCCCGAACTGACGGAACAGTTCCTTCAGCTCCGGGTTCGGTTTCTTCAGCATCGCGAGGAACAGGTGCTCGACGCTCACGTATTCGTCGCCCATCGCCTTCGCTTCGTCTTCCGCATGGATCAGGACGTTGTTCAGCGCCTGCGAAACGTAGGCCTGACCGCCCGAGACCTTGACCTGTTTGGAAAGGACTGCCTCGACGGCCTTTTCGAAGGCATCCGCGTCGACGCCCATCTTGACGACGAGTTTCCCGATCAGGGAATCCTCGACCGTCAAAAGCGCATACAGGAGATGCTCCTCGTCGACCTCCTGATTGCCGTATTCATACGCGATCTGTTCACTTTTCTGCGTGGCTTCCAGAGACTTCTTCGTAAACTTCTGAATGTTCATAGAACCACCTCCTTTTCTGCTCTAAATGCAGTATACGACGGATTGTTAGCACTGTCAAGCGGTGAGTGCTAATTCTTTTGTGAATTCTTTGTGTCGGGTCTCGGAAAGGCACAAAAAGGGCGGCCCGCAAGTTTCCGGGGCCGCCGTTTGATCAATGGTTTTGTTTAGTTCTTGAAGCTGTGGATCGGCGCGGGGATCCTCCCCTACCTCGAGATGAACCCCTCGGAGGAAAACCCGTTCACCGGCATGACCGGCGCGGATCCCAGGAGCCCGCCGAACGACACCGTGTCGCCGACCGTTTTTCCGACGACCGGGATCACGCGCACCGCGGTCGTCTTCTGGTTCACCATGCCGATCGCCATCTCGTCCGCGATGATGCCGCTGATCGTCGACGCCTTCGTGTCGCCGGGGATCGCGATCATGTCGAGTCCGACCGAACAGACCGCGGTCATCGCCTCGAGCTTTTCGATCGTGAGACTGCCCTTTTCCACCGCTTCGATCATGCCGCGGTCCTCGCTGACCGGGATGATGGCGCCGGACAGACCGCCGCCGTAGGAGCTCGCCATGACGCCGCCTTTCTTCACCTGATCGTTCAGAATCGCGAGCGCCGCGGTCGTGCCGGGCGCGCCGGGCTCCTCGAGCCCCATGCTCTTTAAGATGTCCGCGACGCTGTCTCCGACCGCGGGCGTCGGCGCGAGCGAGAGGTCGACGATCCCGAACGGGATGTCCAAAAGTTCAGAAGCCCGCTTCGCGACGAACTGTCCGACGCGGGTGATCTTGAAGGCCGTCCTTTTGATGGTTTCGGAAAGATATTCAAAATCCCTGCCCTTTGCCTGTTCAAGCGCTTTTAAGACGACGCCGGGGCCGCTGACGCCGACGTTGATCACCGCGTCGCCCTCGCTCACGCCGTGGAACGCGCCCGCCATGAACGGATTGTCGTCCGGCGCGTTGCAGAAAACGACGAGCTTCGCGCATCCGACAGAATCGCGGTCCTTCGTCGCTTCCGCGGTCTTTTTGATGATCTCCCCGAGAAGCCGGACGGCGTCCATGTCGATGCCGGTCCTCGTCGAACCGACGTTGACGGAGCTGCAAAGGTATTCAGTTTCCGACAGAGCTTCCGGGATCGACTCGATGAGCAGCCGGTCCGCAGGTGTCATGCCCTTACTGACGAGCGCGGAATAGCCGCCGAGGAAATTGACGCCGGTCACCCGCGCCGCCGCGTCCAGATACTTCGCGACCTTCACGTAATCCTCGGTGGTCTTGCACGCCGCGCCCGCGACGAGCGCGATCGGCGTCACCGAGATCCGCTTGTTCACGATCGGAATGCCGGTCTCCCGTTCGATCGTTTCGCCCGCAAAGACGAGCCCTGTCGCGCGTGTCGCGATCTTTTCGTAGATCTTTTCGCAAAGCCTGTCCACGTCGCTGTCGATGCAGTCGAGAAGACTGATCCCGAGCGTGATCGTCCGGACGTCGAGGTTTTCCTTTTCGACCATTTCAATGGTCTCGAGGACTTCTTTGATCTGTATCATCGTCGCCTCCTCAGATCCGGTGCATGCTCTCAAAGATCGCTTCATCCTGCACGCGGATCACGGTGCCGATCTCTTCTCCGAGGCGCGTCAGGTCATCCTGCATCGCGAGGAAATCCTTCTTGTTCCCCGTGAGGTCGCAGATCATCATCATGTTGAAATAGCCGCCGGTGATCGTCTGCGAAATGTCCAGGATGTTCACGCCGGTCTCCGCAAGATATGTGCAGACCTTCGCGATGATGCCGACGGAGTCCTTTCCGACGACGGTAATGATGGCTTTTTTCATGTTCATACCTCTTTCTTTATCAAAAGCCTTGTTGACAGTAATCTTAGCCCAAATCCAATGGATTCGTCAAGCATTCACAAAAACCGCCGGAACAGCCGGATCTCGTCGCCGACGTTCTCCAAGTCCGTCACCGTGTATTCCGCCCATTCCCGCGGGAAGAGCGAAAGCGTGTCCCGGTAGAGGAACCGCTCGTCGAGAAGCAGGATGACGCCGGTGTCCTCGGGCGTCCGGATCAGCCGCCCCGCCGCCTGAAGGACCTTGTTGAAGCCCGGGAAACGGTAGGCGAAGTCGAAGCCGTTTTCTCCGATCGATTCGTAATACTGCCGGATCAGATCCTGCTCCTCCGACACCTTCGGAAGCCCGGTCCCGACGACCGCGACGCCGATCAGCGCGTCCTCCCTGAGGTCGATCCCCTCGGAGAAGATGCCGCCGAGCACCGAAACGCCGAGCAGCGACCGGTCGTGCGCTTCTCCGACGGCGAAGCGCTTTAAAAACGCCTGACGCTCCTCCTCCGGCATGTTCTTCTTCTGCACGAGGAGCTCGTATTCCTCGTACTCCGGCAGGAAGGAAAGCGTGTCTTCCATGAACTTGTACGACGGGAAGAACGCGAGGTAATTTCCCTTCTCCTGCCGCACCATTTCGAGCAGGTACGAGGCGACCTTCTTGTATTCCTCTTCCCCCCGGCGCGTGTACTTGGAACTCACGTCCCTCGCGATG
>CAMZDH010000029.1 GCA_947305345.1 uncultured Lachnospiraceae bacterium
GCTCGTCCTCGAGCGCGCGGCGGTCCTCCTCTGTCCGAAGGTAGGAAATGCGCTTGTACGCCTCTAATTTCAGTTCCTCGTCCTCAATGTAGGACGCCGGGATGTAGGCGTCCACCGGAACGTCCAGAAGCGTTTCGAACGGCTCCGAAACCTTTTTGTCGCCCTTCGCGGTCTTCACCGCTTCGGACAGCATTTTGCAATACAGTTCATACCCGACGAGCGCCATGTGGCCGGACTGCGCGTTCCCGAGGAGCGTCCCCGCGCAGCGGATCTCCATGTCCCGCTGCGCGATCTTCATGCCGCTGCCGAGCTCGGTGAACTGCCGGATCGCCGCGAGCCGCTTTTCCGCGACCTCGGAGAGGTTCCGGTTCGGGCGGTACATGATGAAGGCGTAGGCCTGGCGGTTCGAACGCCCGACGCGGCCCCGGAGCTGATAAAGCTGCGCGAGCCCGTAGCGTTCGGCGTCGTGAATGATGATCGTATTGACGTTCGGAATGTCGAGGCCGGACTCGATGATCGTCGTCGAGACCAACACGTCGATGCTCCCCTCGATGAAGGAAAGCATGCGGTCCTCGATGTCCCGCTCGTTCATGCGTCCGTGAATGTAGGTGATGCTCGCGTCGGGCAGAAGCTTCTGCAGCGACGCCGCGACGTCCGCGATGTCGTTCGCCCGGTTATAGACGTAATAAACCTGTCCGTTTCTCGAGATCTCCCGCTGCACGGCCTCCCGGACCAGCTCCGCGGAATACTCCATCGCATAGGTCTGCACGGACCGGCGCTCTTCGGGCGGCTCGGTGAGGACGCTCATGTCGCGGATCCCGATCATCGCCATGTTTAATGTTCTGGGGATCGGCGTCGCGGAGAGCGTCAGCACGTCGACGTCCGTTTTCAGTTCCTTGATCTTCTCCTTGTGCGCCACGCCGAAGCGCTGTTCCTCGTCGATGATGAGGAGCCCGAGGTCCTTAAACCGGACCTCTTTCGAGAGGAGCTTATGCGTGCCGATCACAATGTCGGTCACGCCGCGTTTCAGGTTCTCGATCGTCGCCGCCTGCTGTTTCGGCGTCCGGAAGCGCGACAACATTTCCACGATCACAGGGTACTGCTGCATCCGTTCGGTAAAGGTATGATAATGCTGCTCCGCCAGGATCGTCGTCGGCACGAGGTAAGCGACCTGTTTCCCCTCCATGACGGCCTTGAACGCCGCCCGGATAGCGATCTCGGTCTTTCCGAAACCCACGTCGCCCGCGATCAGCCGGTCCATGATCTTGCCGCTCTCCATGTCCTGCTTCACGTCCCGGATCGCCTGAAGCTGGTCCGCGGTCTCCTCGTAGGGGAACATTTCCTCAAACTCGCGCTGCCAGAGCGTGTCGGGCCCGTATTCGTATCCTTCGGCGAACTGCCGCTTCGCGTATAACGCGACGAGTTCGTCCGCGACCTCCTGGACCGCGGCGCGGACCCGGCCCTTCGTCCGTTTCCATTCGGGCGAATCGAGACGGTTCAGCTTCGGCGGCTTGGCTTCCGCGGAAGCGTATTTCTGCACGACGTCGAGGTTCGTGACCGGAATGTAGAGCGACGCGCCGTCCGCGTAGACGATCTGAATGTAGTCCCGCGAAATGCCGTCGCTTTCCACGGTCGAAACGCCGCGGTAAATGCCGATGCCGTAGGTCTCGTGAACGACGTAATCGCCGGGCGTCAGCTCCTGGAAGCTCCGCACCCGGTTTCCGTTCTCCGCGACCTTGCTCTTCCGTTTCGGGCGCTCGCCCGGGCCGAAAAGATCGGTCTCCGTCAGCAGCACGAACTTCTGCATCGGGTTCAGATACCCGCGACGCAGGAAACCGTTGGAAATGAGAAACTCGCCGGGCTTCACCACCGGGTCGGAACGGCGGTCCGCGTAGAACGCATGAAGACCGTATCCGCGGAACTCTTCCGCGAGGCGGCTCCCCTTGGTCCTGGAGCTGACGAGCAGCACGACCGTGAAATTCCGTTTCTGATAGCGCTTCAGATCGGTCAGAA
Source organism: uncultured Lachnospiraceae bacterium (assembly GCA_947305345.1). GTDB lineage: Bacteria > Bacillota > Clostridia > Lachnospirales > Lachnospiraceae > UBA1267. The sequence goes on from CAMZDH010000029.1 coordinate 2,014, forward strand.
GGTTTTCGGAATTGCCGTTGTAGGAAACGATCTGCTGCGTGTCCACGCGGAACGACGCCGCGAGTTTTAAATTCGGAATCTTCTGATCGAGACTCGTAAACGCGATCGTGAGGCCGCGCTCGAACTCATGAAACACGAGTTCCGCCGGCCGGAAGATTTTCGCAAGCCCCGGCAGCGTCATGCCTTTCAGAAGCCGCTGCTGAAAGCTCTCCGTGAATTCCTTTTCGGCAAGATCCGCGTATTCCGCGACCCGGACGGGTTCGTTCAAAATGCCAATGGTCCCCTCCGGAAAATACGCCTCGAGATAGGTCGGATCGTCATAAAAGTACGGCAGGAACTGCTCGGTCACGCTCGGGAGACCCGTGCCGGAAAACGCGTCTTCGGCTTCGCGGTAGAACGCCTGCAGCGCGGCCGCGGCCTCGTAGTCCTCTCGGTCCTTGAGGATCTTTAGGACTTTGCTGTATTCATACGCGATCTGCCCAAGCCCGTTGTCATAAGCTTCGTCCTGAACGAGGAATTCGGTCGCGGGATAGATCTCGACACTTTGAAGACGCTTGACCGAGGTCTGCGAGACTGGATGGAACGCGCGGATCGTATCGATCTCGTCTCCGAAAAACTCGATCCGGACCGGGCTCTCCTCCGTGAGGTCGAAGACGTCCAGAATGCCGCCGTGTACCGCGAATTCACCGGGCTCCCCGACCGTTGCCGTCCGTTCATAGCCCATTTTCAGAAGGGCCTTGGAAAGTTCCTGAAGATCGGCCGTATCACCCTCCTGAAATTTGAGGATCCGGGAGGAAAAGGCCTCTGCCGGCGGCAGCGCGTTCATCATTGCCTGCACCGTCGTCACGACCGTGCAGGGCTTTCCTGAGCGCAGCGCCTTCAAGACGCGGATCCGCTCCCGGACCAGCGTGTTCGATTTGGCGTCGGCCTGATAGAATAAAAGGTCCTTTGCGGGGAAAAAGTAAGCGTCGTCTGTAAAGAACCGGACGTCCTCCAGGATCCGCATCGCGTCCTGTTCGTCATAAGTCACGATGAGGCGGGCCGCCGAAGCCCCCGCCTTCATCATCATCTGCACCTTCTGGGAATCAAACGCGCCCGCAATGCGGACAGGTCCGCGCCCTTCGGTGAGCAGCGCGTTCGCCTCGCGGAACGCAGCGGTCGCGAACAGCGGCGCATCCAATGCTTTCATGCGTTCCTCTTTCCGTTGTAGCGGTTCATGGCCTGATCCAATTCGCCCTGCACGATGAGCTCCGCCGCTGCCGCCGCGTCCTTGACGACGGGCCCGAGCGTCTTCAGTTCGTCGCCGGTCATCTGCGAGAGCACGAACTGAATGAGGTCGACGCCCGCGGGCTGCAGCCCGACGCCGACGCGGATCCGTTTGAACTGATCCGACGCGAGCTCTAAAATGATGTTCTCAAGGCCGTTGTGGCCGCCCGCCGCGCCGGAGCGCCGGATGCGGAGCGTCCCGAGTTCGAGGTAGACGTCGTCGGAGATCACGAGCACGTTTTCGACCGGAATGTCGTAGTATTCGACGATCCGGCGGATCGCCTCGCCGCTGGAGTTCATATAGGTCAGGGGCTTGCAGAGGATCACCTTTTCGCTTCCGACGACCGCTCTTCCGAGGAGTGCCTGAAAGCGGAGGCTTAAGACCGGCGCGTTCCACTGCTCTGAAAGCGCGTCGATCACCCTGAAGCCCGCGTTGTGCCGCGTATTCTCATATTTTTTCCCGGGATTTCCGAGACCTGCGATCAGGTACATGGCTGTCCTTTAATCGAATAGTTTGGTGAGATCCTTCCCCTCAACGTTCACGCCGATGACCGGGATCGGCCGCGCGCGGTCGAAGACCTGTTTCACGTCGAAAAGATCGTTGACGATGTTCTTGTCCGGATTCACGAGCTGCTTGAACATCATCGTGCCGTCGAGGTTCCGGCGGCCCATCCGGAGGTAGCCGGTGCCGCCCGCGGTCTTCGAGAGCTGCACCCAGGCGGGCGTCGAGCCGTCGACGTTGCAGAAATAGTTGAATCCGACGGATTTTAAGTAAAGATACGCTTCATTCGTGTCGGTATACCCGCGCCAGGAGCCGATGTCCGCGCCGAAGGCAAAAATGATGATGTCGGTGTCGCCGATGATCGGCTTGACTTCATTCAGCCACCAGGTCGTATCGCGCTGGAAGCGCTCCGCGATGATCTTGTCTTCCTTGACGACATCGCCCATGTCCATATGTCCCCAGGTATGGCTCGCGAATTTCCAGCCGTTCGCCTTCATCGCGTCCGCGACCGCCTTTGCCTTCTGCCGGTCTTCCTCGATGTTCACGTTGTGATAGCTGTAGGTCTTCGGCCACTTCTCGTAAATGCTGAGGTCGACCTTCGCGGGATCCTTCGCCCCGTAAGTGATCTCGCTCGTACGGTATCCTAAGACGCCGTTGTAGCCGGTGAGCGCGATCGTGCCCTTCGCGCCGTGATAGGAAAAGTCGGGGTGCGCTTCGACGAACGCGTCCAGGATCGGCACGACGTCGAAATTGCCGCGGACCGTCGACTCGACGATCGGGGCACCGTTTTCGTCGGTCTTTAACAGCGGGCCGCCGGTCTTCGGATCGGTCTGCTTCGGCGTCGCTTCAACGTAAATGTCCATTTCATTGACGACCTTACCGTTCTCGTCGATCACGAGCCGCGTCGCGAAGCCGGTATTGTTCATGTATTCGTAGTAAGAGACGTCGTCGACGGAAAGCACGAACGGGATCTTGCCCGGCGGCAGCATGATCGGCTGATAGGTCATCTGCTGCGTGCCGTCTGATGCGGTCACGATCTTCGCGATGTCTTCGATGTGGACGAGGACGTAGCCCTTCGCGTACATCGAGTCCATGATCTTATTGAACTCGTCGATCGTCGTCATGACCTGGTTGTAGTCGTTTTTCTTGAACGACGAGAATGCCTTCTCGGAGTCCGCGACGAGCGTATGGAAAAAAACGTGCGTGATCTGCGTGTTGTCCGCCCATTTGACGAGTTTCGACTTCTTCGCGGTGCATTCCCGGACGAAAGCGGACAGCTCCGGAACGGATTCGTAATTCGGGACCGCGGTCGCGACCGCCTCGATCGCGCCGTCGTAGTCGTACATTGCCGCCGTGACGCCCGCTTTCTGAAGGAGAACGTCATACGCCGAGGCTTCGGTGCTGTCCGGTTCCTCGGTCTCCCCCTTCTCCGTCTTTTTGACGCTCGGGAAGGTCTCGCCGCTCGGCTGATTTCCGGACGGTTTCGCGAGGAAGAAGACCAGAAGACCGATGCCGACGAGCAGCGCCACAGCGATGATGACGAGGATCAGCGTATACTTGGTGTTGCTGTTTTTGTTGTATTTCCCCTTCCGGCTTCTCGGTGAACTGTTGCTGTACTGTGTCATGTGATCTTCCGTCCTTTTCTCACGAAAAATGAATGCGTTTTCCCTTACCGGTAAAGCGGGAACCGGCCGCAGAGTTCGGCGACGGCCGCGTTCACCTCATCCTTCGTGCCTTCAAAATCGGTCGCGGTCTTGTGGATGCATTCGGCGATGAGCTTCATTTCTTCGCTGCCGAAGCCGCGCGTCGTGACCGCCGGCGTCCCGATCCGGACACCGCTCGTGACGGTCGGCTTCTCGGGGTCGTTCGGCACCGCGTTCTTATTCAGGGTGATGTGCACTTCGTCGAGGTCGTGCTCCAGTTGCTTTCCGGTGACACCGGTGCCGCGAAGGTCTAACAGCATCAGATGGTTGTCGGTACCGCCGCTGACGAGATTGTAGCCGTAGCCAAGGAGCGCATCCGCAAGCACCTTCGCATTCTCGACGATCCCCTGCTGATAGGTCTTGAATGCCGGCTTCAGCGCTTCGCCGAAGCAGACCGCCTTGCCGGCGATCACGTGCATCAGCGGCCCGCCCTGATTGCCGGGGAAGATCGCCTTATTGATGGCTTTTCCGAATTCCTCGCGGGCGAGGATCATGCCGCCCCGCGGTCCGCGGAGGGTCTTGTGCGTCGTCGTCGTCACGATGTCCGCGTAGGGCACCGGGCTCATATGGAGACCTGCCGCGACGAGACCCGCGATGTGCGCCATGTCAACCATGAAATAAGCGCCGACTTCATGGGCAATGTCTGCCATTACGTCAAATTTCAATGTCCTCGGATAGGCGGAGGCGCCGCCGACGATGAGCTTCGGCCGGTGCTCCTTCGCAAGGGTCCGCAGCGCGTCATAATCTAAAAATCCGTCGTCCGTCAGGCCGTACGGGATGAAATTGTAGAGCTTTCCGGAGGTGTTGACGCGGGAGCCGTGTGTCAGATGCCCGCCGGCGGAGAGGTCCATGCCGAGCACGGTGTCGCCGGGCTGCAGGATCGCCGCGTAGGCCGCCAGGTTTGCCTGAGAGCCCGAATGCGGCTGGACGTTCGCGTATTCCGCGCCGAACAGCTGCTTCGCGCGCTCGATCGCAAGGTTTTCGACCTCGTCGACAAACTGGCACCCGCCGTAATACCGGTGTCCCGGGTAGCCTTCCGCGTATTTATTCGTCAGAACGGACCCGACCGCGGCGAGTACCGCGGGCGACGCGTAGTTCTCCGACGCGATCAGTTCAATGTTGCCCTGCTGGCGGATGAACTCCCGCTCCATGGCGGCCGAAACCTCGGGATCATGCCCTTTCAGGAATGCGATGGTATCAAGATATTCTGCATACATGGTCCTATTCCTCCTATTTTGTTTATTTTAACAAAAGAATCGCCATTTGTAAACTGCAAACCGCCGCATTTTTCGCCGCGTTTGTTGGGTATTTTGAACAAAACAGGGCATGAGAAAACGCAGGTTCCGGTCACCCGTTTCCCTGCGTTTTCTGCTGCTCTCCGGCCTAAGCTTCAATAAAGCGAAAGCCGTTCCCCCAGCCGGTGCTGTCCAGTTTCAGTCCTGCGTTTTTTTCGCATTCCCATGGATCACGCCTGATCCGCCGCCTCTGCCAGGACCTTT
>CAMZDH010000030.1 GCA_947305345.1 uncultured Lachnospiraceae bacterium
AAAAAAACGCTTTTGCCACTCTCCTGCTTTTTTGTAAACTGTTGGTGACAAACGTATACATTTGTGATACAACTGTATACAGAAACGGCATGCCCGCACGGGGCAGAAGAGGAGTGTTAAGGTGGCCGAAAAGAAACTTGTCATCCCGCCGAAGAAATACCGCGGACCGACCGCGGTCGTTTCCGCGCGGCTGCCGGCCGACCTCATCGCCTCGCTCGACAGGGCGGCTGAGAAGACCGGCTACAACCGGAACGAGATCATTGAGAAATGTCTCGAATACGCGATCGAGCGGCTGGACACCGAAGAAGGGAGGGCGACATGAGAGCAAAAGCACTTGCGATGCGGAAATACGAAACGTTCTGGTGGCTGAACATCCTGCTGCCGCTTGTCTTCGGCGCGGCATTGTACTGCATTCTCAATTCCGACACCTTTTTCTCGGCGATCGTGGAACGCTTTTTCGGCGCGAACGGCACGGACAGCGCGTTTCTCGAAAAGGTCTTCGTCGCGGTCGCGATGTACGGCCGGGACTTCCTCTGGGCGTATTCGCTCGTTTTCGCGGTCGCAGCCTGCTTCAGAGGGACGTTCAGAGGGCTGAAAAGGGCCTTTCTGATCGTGATCGGCTTCGAAACGGTCGTGGAACTGATCCGCATTTTCGTCGTCATTGAAGGCGCGTTTGACATCTGGAGCATCGTCGTGGTGCTCGTCGCCAATCTGATCGCCGCGGCGGTCGTACTGATCCACGAGGGGGCATTCGCATGAGACAGGGCAAGAGACCGGGAAAAGCGCCCGGACTGACGGTCGCGGTCATATTGGTCATCTTTCTATTCATGGCGCTGCTCAACGGCTTCGGACGCGACACGGTCCGGGAAACCGTTGAGAACGAGCGCGCGCTCGCCGCGTTCGGGCTGCAGGAAACCATGGGAAACGGAGATTAAACCGTCATGAAGAAACGGAGAGGCTCACACATCATCGTCATCGCGCTGATCGCCGCCGGCGCGCTGCTGTCGTGCTTTCTGACCGCGTGCCTCACGAGCGGGAACCGGCTTTCGAAAGACGCGTCGCTCGTCGCCTGGGTGCGGAATATGGACACGAAGGACGTCCGCGAAGCGGCTATCGCGATCCGCTCGGTCGAGAACTCGAGGAAGGAATCCTCTTTGGAAGAGTCCCGGAAGGAGTCCGCGTCCGCGCAGTCGTCGATCGACGAATCGCTTTCGATCTCGGAATCCGAATCGCTCGTCATCTATGAATCGGAATCCTGGGAGGAAATGCTGTCATCGATCGCGGAATCGATCGCCACGGGCGGCACGCCGACCGGCAAAATGGCGCCCGGCAAGGTCTTTACGGTCGGCGACGAAGCGATTCCATTGATCCGCCAGCTCTTTTCGGACGTCGTCGTCCTCGGGAACTCGCGGGCAAAAAGCGTCCTGGACTCCGGGATCCTGACGGAGCGGACCGTGCTTTATCAATGGGCGGCGCACATGGACGAGATCACCGACATGGTGACGCAGGCCGCTTCTTTGCAGCGCGGCAAGGCGCTTTTTATAATGGGCGTTAACGACCTCGGCTACTATATGGCCAATGTGGAAAAATGGCGGCGGGATTACATCGCGATGATCGACCTCTTCCGGTCGATCAATCCGGACGCGGAGATCTATCTGCAGGAGATCATCCCGATCAACGAAAACTACCGTTACCGCTGGCACAACATGGACCGCGTGGTGCGTTATAATGAAGTGCTTTACGAGATCGCCGAGGCGACCGGCACGACCGTCGTCCGCGTCACCGATTTCGCGTTCCCGGAGTTTTTAAACGACGACACCGGCGCGCATTACGACAAGCGCTTCCATTTCTACTGGGCGCAGACGCTTGCGAACCAGATGGGGCTCTTTGAAGGGCATGAGCCGGAGCCTGAGGAAGCGGTCGAAGAGAGCGGCTCCGCGGCGGACGAAGAGACGACCGGGGAAGACGCCCTCGAAGAAGAGGAGACAACAGGACCGGCGTCCGAAGAGACGACGGGGCAGGGAGGTGCCGGATGAAGAGCGCATTGATCAAGATCGGCCTCATCATATTGCTTGCGGCGGTGCTCTTCGCGGTGACCTTTGAGCGGCAGCCGAAGGACGTACCGCTTTCGGAGATCGAAGAGGCCTTCGAAACCGAACTTGAAGAAGGGAAAATGGAACGGTACGGCGATATGAAGCTTCGCCGTGAGTTCTCGCTCCTTTCGGAAGACTTCGCCGAAACCGTCTATTACGGGCAGAGCGACACGATGTCCGTCGGCGTCTTCCTCGTATTGAAATGCGTGCCGGGCGCCGGCACGAAGGCGGCCCGCCAGGCGGTCGACGATTACCTCGCCGCCCAGAAGGAAGCCTTTGAGGGCTACGGCGCGAGCCAGACCGCACTCATCAACGCGGCCGTGATCTACGAAAAAGGAGACTACGTCGCATTGTTCGTTTCGGAACGGGCGGCTGAGTGGTATGAAAAACTCATCACGTTACTGGAGGGCAAGTCATGGTTTTCTCGAGTCTGACGTTCCTGCTCCTGTTCCTGCCGGTAACGCTGTTCTTCTATTATCTTTTGCCGCGGAAGGCGGGGAATGTTGTGCTGGTCCTCATGAGCCTCGTGTTCTACGCGTGGGGCGAGCCGGTCTATGTGCTCCTCATGATGTACAGCATTCTGTTCAACTACCTGATGGGACGGGAGATCGAACGCGTGCCGGGGCGGAAGAAATGGACGCTCGCGTTCACGGTCGTCGTGAACGTCCTGCTCCTCGGCTTCTTCAAGTATTACGGCTTCGTCGTGAACAACCTGAACAGCCTGTTGCATCTGTCCATTCCGGTCCGCGACCTGCCGCTCCCGATCGGCATTTCGTTTTACACCTTCCAGGCGATGTCGTACGTCATCGACCTCTACCGCGGCAAGGTAAAGGCGCAGCGGAACATCATCAAATTCGCGTGCTACATCACGATGTTCCCGCAGCTGATCGCGGGCCCGATCGTCCGGTACGCGGACATCGAAGCGCAGCTGAGCGACCGTTCGGTGACGCTCGCGAAGCTCGGAAAAGGCGCGCTCCGGTTCGTCGCTGGCCTCGCGAAAAAGGTGCTGATCGCGAACCTCGCGGGGAATCTCTTCGAATCGATCCACGCGGAAGCGAGCCTGTCGGTCCTGTCCTCCTGGCTCGGGACCTTCGCCTACACCTTCCAGATCTACTTCGATTTCAGCGGATATTCGGATATGGCGATCGGCCTCGGGCAGATGCTCGGCTTCGACTTCCCGGAGAACTTCAATTATCCGTACATCGCGACGAGCGTCACGGATTTCTGGCGGCGCTGGCACATTTCGCTCGGCACCTGGTTCCGGGAATACGTCTATATTCCGCTCGGCGGCAACCGGGTCAAGGTCGTCCGGCACCTGTTCAACATTCTAATCGTCTGGCTTTTGACCGGACTCTGGCACGGCGCCGGCTGGAACTTCCTGCTCTGGGGGCTGTATTACGCGGTTCTGCTGATCCTGGACAAATACCTGTTTTCCAAGATCAAGATCTGGAAGGGCATCCGCATTTTCTTCACGCTGATCCTCGTGATGCTCGGGTGGGTGCTGTTCTATTCGGAATCGATCCCGGAGATCGTCCGCGTCGTGCAGGCGATGTTCGGCTTCGGAAACGGGCTCTACGACACGGCGGGCATGCATTATCTTCTGACCGGCGGGCCGCTTTTACTCATCGCGGCCTTCGGTTCGACGCCGCTTCTGAAAATGCTGTCGCAGCGGACCAAGGGGTCGCTTGCCGGCCGGATCGCGGTCTACGTCCTCGCCGTCGCGGTGTTTGCGCTTTCCGTCCTGTTCTTAGTGACGGAGAACTACAACCCGTTCCTGTATTTCAGATTCTAAGGAAGGAGGCAGAGCATGAGAAACAAGCGAAGAGGAAAAGCGCTGAAAACGTTTCAGAAGGTGTTTGCCGTGACCTTCCTCGTACTCATCGCGGGGATGATCGCCGGGGAGGCCGCAATGCCGGACCGGACGTATTCCCCGGTGGAAAAGCGGATGCTTTCGCAGTTTCCGGCCTTCAGCCGCGAGCGCCTGTTTTCCGGCGATTTCATGAGCGGAATGGAGGACTACGCGAAGGATCAGTTCCCGTATAGGGATCTTCTGATGAAGATCAAGACCGAGGGGCTCCGTCTCGCGGGGCAGAATGAATCGCAGGGCGTCTTCTACATGAAGAACGGCGCGCTTGCGGAGGCGTTTACAATGCCGGACGCGGCAAAAACGGCTGAAACGACGCGGGAGATCAATGCATTCTATCAGCGGACCGGGCAGGCGGAGCATTATTTCCTGCTTGTGCCGACCGCGGTGAGCATTGACCGGGAGGAGCTTCCGGATTATGCGCTGACCGACGATCAGGACGCGTACATGGACGCGTTCTTCAACGCGCTGCCGGCCAAAATGCAGAAGGTGGACGTCCGGGAAGCCTTCCAGGGGAGTTCGGAGCATATTTATTACCGCACAGACCATAACTGGACAACGGAGGGAGCCTATCTTGCGGCGAAGGCGCTTTACCGGGCGATGGAGATCGACAACGAATACGCCTTCAGCGGCGGCACCGTCGCGAACGACTTCGTCGGATCGCTCGCCGCGAAGAGCGGTTTCACGCCGAAGACCGCGGACGCGATCACGCTTTACAAGCTCGATCACATCCCGGAGAATGATTTCTATTACACCGTCAGTTACGAGATGGAGCATGAGATGAAGGCGACGGTCTACGACGCGGCCGCGCTGGACGGCGACGACCCCTACGAGGTCTTCTTCGGCGGCAACCACCCGCTGATCCGGATCGAGACCTCGCTTGACAGCGACCGGCATCTCCTCATCTTCAAGGATTCCTACGCGAACGCGCTGATCCCGTTCCTCGTGCCGTATTTCAAGACGGTGACGGTCGTGGATCCGCGCTATTACGGGGAGGACATCGATCTTCTGGTGTCGGAGAACGAATTTACAGACATTCTGTATGTCTATAATGCGAACACGCTGAGCACGGATGCCGCGCTCGCGACGGTATTGAGAAACGATCAGTAACAGGAGGACCGTATGCTCTCAAAGATATTGAAATATGCGATCGTCGTGCTGGCAGCCGCGCTCGCCGTATTGCTTGCGGCGCTTCTCATCCCCGACAGAAGAGGCCCCGCAGAGCCCGGCACGAAGGCGCCGGAAACGACGGCGGCGACCGAAGCCCCGGAAGAGACGGGCGGTGATGAGACGACCGCGCCGGAAGAGACGACGGAACCGGAGACAACGGCGCCTGAGACAACGGTGCCCGAAACGACCGTGCCGGAAACGACGTCGGAACCGAAGGAACTCGCCTGGGACGTCGCGTTCGTCGGCGATTCGAGGACCGTCTTCATGGGGACCTCGGAAATCAACGGCGTCACGGGTGCCGGCATCCTGCCGGAAAGCGCGCTTTTCGCGACCTACGGCGGCCAGCTCGTTGATGACAGCGCGTTTGAGAACGCGGAAAACGCGGCGCTCTGCGGCCGGCGCAAGGCGGTCTTCTGGTACGGCGTCAACGATGTGCAGATGAATCCGGAGCGGGACAACGCGGACGTCTTTGTCGCGAACTACGACCGGGTCATCGAGGTCTTCCATCAGTGGACGCAGGAAATGGAGATCATTTTCCTCTCGGTCGTCGACGCCGCGGTGGACGAAAAGGATTACTATCCGGGGCAGCGGGAAAACGTCGCCGCCTATAACGAAGCGCTGAAGGCCTACGCCGAAGCAAACGGCTATACGTTCATCGACCTCACGCCGCTTGCCGGCGAAAACCCCGACGAATGGATGCTGCCGGACCGCATCCACTTCACGGACGAGTTTTACGCGCGTCTCCTTCCGTTCCTCCGGGAAAAGATCGGCTTCTGAGAACCGCCGCGCCTTGACATTACATTGAAATATTTAGTAAAATATAAACTCTAGCGGGTCGGGATCCCGCATGACAAAAGCGAAAAAACATCAGGCAGGGAAACGGCAGATGGACATTTTTGAATCATTGATGAGCGGGGCGTTTGCTTCCGGCGGGTCTTCGGGCAGCAAGGCCTACACGGAGGACGAGATCAATGCCGCGAGAAAGCGGCAGAAAAAGGCCGGCGGGACGCTCCTGGAGAACCTGGAGATCGTCACCGGCAGAAGCCTCAAAACGAATTACGACCTTCAGAAGGAACTGGACGACCTCAACAAGAACCTCTCCAAGGATTTCGGCGTGATGCCGGGCGTCTCGAAGCCGGAAATGAAGATCGAGGTCCCGGGCGAAAGCGAGGCGCCGTTCAAGAAGGACTTAAGCGCCTTCAACGGCGTCGCGGAGGTCGTCGCGGAAACGGTCTTCGGGCAGGACGAATTCCTCCGGAAGCTCGTGATCGCCTTCAAGCGGCCGTTCGTATTGCCGGAGGAAAAGGGGCACGCGAAGAACAGTTTCTTCATGACGGGCCGCGAGGACACCGGCAAGCACACGGCGCTTAGGGAGACCGTGAAAGAGCTGAAAAAACGGAACCTCTTAAAGAGCGACGAGATCCGGACGATCGATCTCGCCCTGTATCCGAATGCGGGAAGCGACAAGGTCTTTCTGCAGGATCTCTATGAGGCCCTGTCCTCCAAGGCGCAGGTGATCCTGTTTGAGCGTTTTGAAAACTGCCACATTTCCTATTTATCCTATCTTTCGAGCCTCGTGACGACCGGAGAATGCCGTCTTCAGGAGCGTTATACGCTGCAGAACGGGCAGCTCGTCAGCGTCTCGAACGCGTTCGCGAGTTCGGCCGTCGGGTCCTTCTCCGCGGCCGGCAAGTACCTCGTGGTCTTAAGCAACAAGGGCGTCGACAAACTGGCGAACGCGCTCGGCGCGCCGTTCGTCAACGCGATCGGCGACGTGCTTTCGACGAAGGAACTGGAAGAGGAGA
>CAMZDH010000031.1 GCA_947305345.1 uncultured Lachnospiraceae bacterium
TGATAATGCGTCGAGCCGAGCGCCGGCAGCGCGCGGTACTTCAGCGCAAAGGACGAGAACGCGCGGATCACCGCATTGAGTTTTTTCCGGAGAAGCTTCAGCGCGTCCCGGTAGAGGATGAGGTCCGCATTATCCTTCACGTAACAGCTCGTGGCGCCGAGATGGAGAATGGGCTTCGCGTCCGGTGCCGCAAGCCCGTACGCGTACACGTGCGCCATAACGTCGTGCCGCACGATCCGCTCCCGCGCTTCGGCCGCTTCAAAGTCAATGTCTTCGACGTGCGCCTCGAGTTCCGCCACCTGTTCTTTCGTGACGGGAAGCCCGAGTTCCGACTCCGCGCGGGCAAGCTCCGTCCAGAGTTTCCGCCACGTCACGATCTTCTTCCGCTCGGAAAACAGTTCCGCCATGTCGCGGGAAGCGTATCGGGACGTCAATGGAGATTCATAGCGATCCAGCATTTTCTTCACCTTGCAATGTTCCGGCCCCACGGAAACGATCGAAACGCGGCAGCCGGCCTGTTTTTCCAAAAACGTGATGTAATCTCTTGCTTCTTTCGGGAGATCCGAGAACCGCCGCACCTTGGAAATGTCCGACTGCCATCCGGGCAGTTTCCGGATGACGGGTTCCGCGCGGTAAAGATCCTCCGTCATGGGGAACCGATCCGTCTCCTCTCCGCCGATCCGGTATTTGACGCAGACCGGGATCTCCTTTAGATCGGACAAAACGTCCAGCTTCGTGACGGCCAGTTCCGTCGCGCCCTGCAGTTTCGTACCGTACCGCGTCGCCACGAGATCCAATGCGCCGACACGGCGCGGCCGGCCGGTTTTCGCGCCGTACTCATGCCCTGCCTCGCGAAGACGATCCGCCTCCCCGCCGAAGATCTCGGAAACGAACGGGCCTTCGCCGACCGCGGTCGAATACGCCTTGACGACGCCGACGACGCGGTCGATCTTCGCCGTGGTGAATCCGCTGCCGATGGGCGCGTAGGAAGCCAGTGTGTTGGAGGATGTCGTGTAGGGATAGATGCCGAAATCCAGGTCGCGGAGCGCGCCGAGCTGCGCTTCGAAAAGGATGTTTTTCCCCGCCTGATCGAGCGAATGAAGCAATGCGCCCGTATCCGCAAGATACGGTCTCAAAGGAAAGACCTTGGTTTCCGCCCACGCCCGGAGCATCTCTTCCGTATAAGGCGCCGCACCGTATACGCCGGCGAGCGTTAAGTTCTTCCATTCGGCGATCTCCAGGAGGTGCCGGAAAAACGCGTCCTCATGCAGGATCTCGCCGATCATCAGCGTCTTCTTCTGGTACTTATCGGAGTAAAACGGGGCGATGCCCTGCTTGGTGGAACCGTACTTCCGGTCTTTCAGCCGCGCTTCTTCCAGCGCGTCCAGATCCCTGTGCCACGGAAGAAGCAGCGAGGCCCGTTCGGAAACGCGGAGGTTCTCCGGGCTGATCGGTACGCCCTTTTCCCGGAGCGCGTTCATTTCGTCCAGGAGGTTCTCCGGATCCACTGCCACGCCGTTTCCGAGAAGGTTCAAGACCCCCGGGCGGAAGATGCCGCTCGGAATGAGGTGCAGCGCAAACGTGCCGAATTCATTCACGATCGTATGTCCGGCGTTGCCGCCGCCCTGATAGCGCACCACGACGTCGTAATCTTCGGTCAGAAGGTCGACCATCCGGCCTTTCCCTTCGTCTCCCCAGTTGATGCCAACCACCGCTGCTGATGCCATTGCGTGCTCCGTTCACCGGGAATCCCCGGAATAAAAAGAAGGCGTTTCGAGAGGGCACTTGCCCCACGTAACGCCTTTGTCACAACACAAGAATAGTACTACCGGATCTCCGGTCTGTCAACGGTTTTTTCGGAAAGCCCGACGGACTTACGTTTCGTCGAGGATCTCCCGGGCAATGCTTTCCCGGCTCCGCCGCTCGTCCATTGCCCGCTTTTCAATGAACCGCTGCGCTTCCGCTTCCGTCATGGAATGAGTCTCAATGAGCCGCCACTTGGCTTTGTTGACGAGCCGGAGGACCTTCGCGTCGCGCTCGGCCTTCAGGCGCTTTTCATCCATTCTGCGGATCCGCTCCCGCATGGCGCACATCATCTGCAGGTATTCGGAGATGCGGGCCGCGGTGGTCGGTTTCGCGACCGTGAAGACGCCGTACGACGAAACGCGTTCCGCGGTTTCCTCAAAGTATTCGCGGTTCACGAGGAAAAGGACGCCGGACGATGTGGTTTCGGAGAGTTCGATCGCGAAGGCGATCCCGTAGTCGTCCGGAAGCGGCGCGTTGATGAGCACGATGTCGGCATTTTCGGAGGCGATCTCCTCCCGCGCTTCCCGGATCGTCGACGCGTAGAGGACCGGAAAATAGTGCCCCTCCGGGAGCAGTCCGGAGAGCACCTCGTTAAAACGTTCCGAGTCGGATACGATCAGGACCCGGTAGGTGCGGCTGTTGAAGATCATTGAAACCTCGCATTTCCTATAAAAGCCGGCCGTCGAAAAATACTTTTTCAGTGTAAGGCGGGAACCCGTGATTGTCAAGAAAAAGCGGGGCGGAGAAGGCGGTTTTCGATGTATTCTTTGTTTCCCGCCCTATTGACAAGCATGGGAAAACGGTGTAGAGTACGTGGTGTGAGACATCGGCGTCCCGGCAGTAACTCTGCCCATGCGGCCGGTGCTTTTTTGTATTTGCAGAATAAACGAAAGGAGAAACATCATGGCAGGCGTATGTGATTATTTCGGCGAACTCGTGTTTGATGACCGCAAGATGAAGGAAAGACTCTCGGGTAACGTATACCAGTCGCTTCATCAGACCATCCGGGAGGGCCGTACCCTGGACCAGTCGGTCGCGGAAGCGGTCGCAGAAGCCATGAAGGACTGGGCCGTCGAAAAAGGCGCCACGCACTTCACGCACTGGTTCCAGCCGATGACCGGCGTGACCGCCGAGAAACACGACAGTTTTGTGATGCCGTCGGAAGACGGCGCCTGCATCATGGAGTTCTCCGGCAAGGAACTGATGCGCGGCGAACCGGACGCTTCCTCTTTCCCTTCCGGCGGTCTTCGCGCGACTTTCGAGGCGCGCGGCTATACGGTATGGGACGCCAGTTCCTTTGCTTTCATCAAGGGAAAGACGCTTTACATTCCGACCGCGTTCTGCTCCTACACCGGTGAAGCGCTCGATAAGAAAACGCCGCTCTTACGCTCCATGGAAGCATTGAACCGCGCGGGCTTACGGATCCTGAAACTGTTCGGGAACACGGAAGCGAAACGGATCATCCCCTCCGTTGGCGCGGAGCAGGAATACTTCCTCGTCGATAAAACGCAGTTCTACAAACGGCGCGACCTCGTCTATACCGGCCGCACGCTGTTCGGGTCAAGACCGCCGAAGGGTCAGGAAATGGACGACCATTACTTCGGAACGATCAAGCCGCGCGTCATGGCCTTCATGGAAGAACTGAATGAAGAACTCTGGAAACTCGGCATTTACGCGAAGACGGAGCATAATGAAGTCGCGCCCGGCCAGCACGAGCTTGCCTGCGTCTATACCACCGCCAATCTGGCGACCGACCAGAATCAGCTCGTCATGGAAATGATGCAGAAGATCGCCTCGAGTCACGATCTCGTCTGCATTCTCCACGAGAAGCCCTTTGCCGGCGTGAACGGTTCCGGCAAGCACAACAACTGGTCGATCGCCACGGACAACGGCACGAACCTCCTGCAGCCCGGCGATACGCCGCACGAAAACGCGCAGTTCCTGCTGTTCCTGACGGCCGTCATCGAAGCGGTGGACGAATATCAGGATTTCCTCCGGATCTCCGTCGCGTCGGCCGCGAACGATCACCGGCTCGGCGCCAGCGAAGCGCCGCCCGCCGTGATCTCCGTCTTCCTGGGCGACGAGCTGACCGGCGTGCTGGAAGCCGTCGAAAGCGACTCCGCCTATCAGGGACCGGAACACCGTACCCTGAAACTCGACGTGGACGTTCTCCCGAAACTGCCGCGCGACACCACCGACCGGAACCGGACGTCCCCGTTCGCCTTCACCGGCAACAAATTCGAATTCCGTATGGTCGGCTCCTCCAATTCCATCGCCGGCGCGAACATTACGCTGAACAGCGCGGTGGCGAAGGTCCTGAACCGCTTCGCGGACGCGTTGCAGGATGCGGCGGATTTCAACGAGGCGCTGCATGCGCTGCTCCGCGATTCCATCCGCGCGCACAAACGGATCATCTTCAACGGCAACGGATACGACGATGCCTGGATCAGAGAAGCCACCGAGGTCCGCGGCCTCTCCAATTATGCGTCCACGCCGGAAGCGCGCCTGCATTCCATGGATCCGAAGAACGTCAAACTCTTCACGGGACTCGGGATCTTCACGGAAAGCGAGATGCGCTCCCGCATGGAGATCCACATGGAAAACTACTATAAGACGGTGGAGATCGAAGCGCAGACAATGGTCGAAATGGTGCGGAAAGAGATCCTGCCCTCCGTGACGCGTTATACGGAAACGCTTCTTGAAGAACTGAACCTCAAGAAGGAAGCCAAATTCCCGGCGCCGTTTGAAGCCGAGACCGCCGGCAACGTTTCGGCGCTCACCGCCACTCTGTACGCGCACACGGAAAGCTTACGGAAACTGCTCGGCCGTTCCGACGACTTCACGGACGCCACGGAGCATGCGCTCTGGGTGCGGCGCGAGGTCATTCCGCTCATGGACAAGGTGCGGCAGGCGGCCGACGGACTGGAGCTTCTGACCGCCCGGAAATACTGGCCGTTCCCGACCTACGGCGACCTGTTCTTCGGCGTTCACTGATCGATGGCTGACCGGACCGGTTCCTTTGCCGGCCCGTCAAGGAGGCAAAAAGTGCAGGAAAAAGTGTTGCTTTTGGATTTCGGCGGGCAGTATGCGGAACTCATTGCCCGCAGGATCCGGGAAATGAACGTCTATGCGGAGATCCGCCCGTTTCAGGGCATTACCGTGGAAGAGATCCGGCGCGAAGGATACCGCGCGCTCCTCTTCTCCGGCGGCCCGAACAGTGTGACCAGCGCCGACGCGCCGCATTTTGATCCGGCAGTGCTCTCTCTCGGGATCCCGATCCTCGGCATCTGCTACGGGCACCAGCTCATTGCGCACATGGCGGGCGGCACCGTGGAAAGCGGAAACGTCTCCGGCGAATACGGAAAGATCGAGGTCGAGACGGACGCTTCCCCGCTTTTTGAAAACATTCCCGAACGCATTACCACATGGATGAGCCACATGGATTCCGTGAAGACCGCGCCCGCCGGATTCCGCGTCATCGCGCGGTCGAAGGGCGGCGTCATTGCCGGTCTTTCGGATGAGGGCCGGAAGATCTACACCCTGCAATTTCATCCGGAAGTCACGCATACCGACTACGGCAAGGCCATTCTCCGGAACTTCCTTTATCGCATCGCCGAATGCGCCGGCGACTGGCACGTCGAGAACTTCATCACGGATTCCGTGGAAAAATACCGGAACATGCTGCAGGGGAAGAAAGCGCTTCTTGCCTTGTCCGGCGGCGTGGATTCCACGGTCGCGGCGGTGCTTCTGAACCGCGCCATCGGAGACGACCTGACCTGCGTCTTCGTGGATCACGGCCTGCTCCGGAAAAACGAGGGAGACGTCGTCGAGCAGACGCTGAAGTCCAGGTTTGACATGAACATCATCCGTGTCAACGCGAAAGAACGCTTTTTACAGAAGCTCTCCGGCGTCACGGAACCGGAGAAGAAGCGCAAGATCATCGGCGAGGAATTCATCCGCGTCTTCGAGGCGAAGGCGGAAGAACTCGGAAGGATCAATTACCTCGTTCAGGGCACCATCTATCCCGACGTCATTGAAAGCGGCACCGGAAACGCCTCCGTCATCAAAAGCCATCACAACGTGGGCGGACTGCCGAAAGACATCGGCTTCGACGGCATCATCGAGCCCCTCCGCTGCCTCTTCAAGGACGAGGTGCGAAAGGTCGGCTCGGCGCTCGGTCTGCCGAAGGAGATCGTCGAACGCCAGCCGTTCCCCGGCCCCGGCCTTGCGATCCGGGTCATCGGCGAGATCACCGAGGAAAAACTCCGGATCCTCCGCGAGGCGGACGCGATCTTCCGCGAGGAGATCGACCGCGCCGGACTGACCGAGCGTCCGGACCAGTATTTCGCTGTCCTGACCAACACGATGAGCGTCGGCGTCCGCGGCGACATGCGCTCCTACGGCTACATTCTCGCGCTCCGCGCCGTATCCACCGACGATTTCATGACCGCCGACTGGTCGCGCATTCCCTTCGAAGTCCTGGAAAAGGCCTCCGACCGCATCACCACTGAACTGAAGGAGATCAGCCGCGTCGTTTACGACATCACGAGCAAACCGCCCGCCACGGTGGAGTGGGAATAAGGCTAAAATCCCTGAAACCCAGTGTTTATGCGGCTCACAAGCATATTTGTTTAGTGAATGACAATATATTGACAACAATTATCCGTTTCTGATCATTCTCAATGACGAAGGCTATCTGATTCCAAGTGGATCTGATGTGTACCCTCTTTACTGGACAACTAGTAAGGAGGGTACATTTTTATGCATTACGGTTATGAGGTATGGTTTTCACACTCAAAGCAGAATGATTATAATAAAAATGAGATGAGTGATACAGATCCTATCTATCCTATCCGGATTGGATAGGCTCTACATAAAAACCTACTATTGATTGATAAATTAGGGTATACTGCGCCGGGACTGCGTGGATAAGTCTGTGGAAAGGGATTTCAAGAAGAATGATTCCCAGACTTCCTGTAGTCTGTATTTCATACCTCATGAAGGATGAAAATCATACCCTAATAATACTGATATAAACAATACTGAAATAATCAAGACTCATTCCTTTCCTATCCGGAATGAAACTTCAGGAACGACCGGCGCAGGTACATA
>CAMZDH010000032.1 GCA_947305345.1 uncultured Lachnospiraceae bacterium
CCATCTTGTGGTGGAAGCCCTCTTCCAGCGCGATGTCGACGTCCTGATAGGTGCAGTAGCCGTTCTGCACGAGGTAACGCGCGCGCTCTGCAAGGCCGCGGATCAGGTAGTTGCCGACAAAGCCCGCGATCTCCTTCTTCTGCCAGATCGGCTTCTTGCCCATCTTGACCGCGAGGTTGTAAACGGCCTCCGCGGTCTCCGGTGCCGTATGCTCGCCCTGCACGACTTCGACGAAGTTCATGACGAGCGCAGGATTGTAGAAATGCATGTTGCAGAGTTTCTCCGGATGCTTCACGTGATCCTTGAAGATCGAAGAGACCATATAGCTCGAATTCGTCGCGACCAGCGTATCGTCGCCGATGACTTCGCGCAGCTGATCGAACACCGCGAACTTGACTTCCTTGATCTCCACGACGGCTTCGATCACGAGGTCCACGCCCGCGACAGCTTCTTTCAGGTCAGACGCGATGTGGAAGATCGCCTCCGCCGCCTTGACCTGTTCTTCCGTCAGACGGCCCTTCGCGATGCGTCCCGCCATATACTCTTCTTCCCACTTCGCGACGTCATCCAGCACTTCCTGCTTGATGTCGTACACGGTCGCCTCAACGCCGTGGATCGCTGCTGAGAGCGCGATCTGCCGGCCCATGCGGCCGCCGCCGATGACACAAATCTTGTTAATTTCCATTGAAAACTCCTTTCTTAAGTAAAATGCTGAGCCGCTTGCGTGGTTTTTCGGAGCTCCGCTGTAAAAAGTTGCAAAATATTACACCAAAACCGGTTCCGTTTCCGCCCGCTTACGAGGCTGTGGCAGACGGCGGGCTCCAGTCGATATCAGCCCATCGTCTGCTCCGTAAATCATAATATAGAGCAATGTCAACGAAGTCAAGCAGATTTTTGCGTTTTACACAAAAAAACATTATGAAATGAATTGCAAAATATTATATTTTTTGCTTGACTTCAAGTGAGGCGGGAATTATGATAAAATCAGCAGGCTGGTATAGTATCTGTACCCTATTCAAATCCGGCCACAAATTTAATATGAAGGAGAATTATCATGGGAAAATTAAAAGGCAGAATCGCAGCCATCACCGGCGCGGCACAGGGTATCGGCGCAGCAGCGGCGAAGCGTTTTATGGCGGAGGACGTGGAAGGTCTCGCGCTCATCGACATGAATCTGGAGAAGGTCAAAGCCGTCGCGGCCGAACTCGACCCGAGCGGCAAGACCATCAAGGCATATAAATGCGACGTTTCCGATTTTGACGATACGGAACGCTGCTTCAATGAGATCTTCGCGGACTTCGGCCGTGTCGACGTGCTTGTCAACAGCGCAGGCATCACCCGCGACCGCACGCTCTGCAAGATGAGCAAGGAAGAATGGTACTCTGTCATCGGCGTCGACCTGAATTCCATGTTCAATACCTGCCGGCAGGTCTGCCCGGGCATGAAGGAGCGCGAATACGGCAAGATCGTCAACATGTCCTCGATCGGCTACCTCGGCGGACACGGCCAGACGAACTACGCGGCGGCCAAGGCCGGCGTTCTCGGCTTCACGCGATCCCTCGCCAAGGAACTTGCGAAGCACAACGTCTCCGTCAACGCGATCTGCCCCGCGGCAGTCGACACCGACATGATCAAGGGCATCGCGCCGGAATTGCTGGCACAGAAGATGGCGGCGTTCCCGAAGAAGCGCCCGGCAAAACCCGAAGAGCTTGCCAGCATCATCCTCTTCCTTGCCTGCGAGGATTCCGATTTCATCAACGGTGAAAAGATCGTCGTTACCGACAGCCGGATGTGCTCGTAATGAGGGCAGGAATCTGCCGGTCTCTGAACGCGCGAAATACGGCTCGGTCCTCCAGGATGGTCATCTTTGAGAGTGAAAATGAACCCTCAGAAAGAACCGAAAGAAAAAGCACAAGAGAATAAGGAGTAAATCATGGCGCTTGAAAATACGGAACTGATCAAAAAAGAGATCAAGAACCACATCGCAGTCCTTACTTTGGACAATCCGCCCTTAAATCTGCTGACCCCGGAGGTGTTGACCGGACTTCGGGAAACCTTTGAGGCCCTCGGCGAAGATCGGGACGTGCGTGTGATCGTGCTCCGGGCGAACGGCAAGTATTTCTCCGGCGGCGCAGACGTCGGAACCTTTAAGAATCTGCCGCGCGGTCTCAATACGGTCTTCGGCCAGCGGGCGATCCAGGCGATCGAAAACTGCCCGAAGGCGACGATCATCGCGATCCACGGCGTCGCGGTCGGCGGCGGCTGCGAAATGGCGGCGGCGTTCGACTTCCGCGTCATGGAAGAAAGCGCCAGGATCGGCGTCGTTGAATCGCACATCGGCATTACCTGCGCCTATGGCGGCGACACGCGTCTCCCCTGGCTCATCGGCGAGCAGAACGCAAAGTACATGCTCTTCTCCGGTGACAAGATCCCCGCGCAGAAGGCAAAGGAAATGGGTCTCGTATTAGAGGTCTATCCGGACGGGCAGCTGATGGAAGGCACGATGAAACTCGCGGAGCATTTTGCGGAAGTCGCTCCGCTTTCGATCAAGGCCGCGAAAACGGTCATGCATTCCTTCAGGGAACAGCTTTTCTACGCGAGCTTTGACCGCGAAGAAGCCGCGTCCAGAATGTGCTCGAGTTCGGAAGACGCCAAGGAAGGCTGGAAAGCGTTTAAAGAAAGAAGGCCGCCGGAATTCAAGGGCTTCTAAGCCTTTTTTAGGGGGCCGGACGATCCATTCCGGTGATCACAACGGAGGCAGGTCCTTTCAGATACTGCCTCCCGTTGATCTCCGAACGGCGGTAGACCCCCGGCGGGATGCCGACGATCTTCTTGAAGACATTGATGAAGTAGTGCACGCGGCTGAACCCGCATTCCAGACCGATCTCCTCGACATCCATTTTGCTGTTGTTGAGGAGTTCTTTCGCCTTTGAAATGCGGACCTGATTGACGTAATCGTTGATCGTCATGCCGGTGCCCTTCCGGAACAGGTGGCAGAGATAGTTCTTGCTGTACGGTTCCACTTCGGACAGTTTTTCGAGCGTGACGTTTTCCCGGTAATGCTCGTCGATGTATTTTTTAATGCGGGCAGCGGGTGCATTCTCTTGGGTCTCGTCTTTCGGATGCATCGCGTTCTTGAAGGTATAGGCCACGCGGTAAAGCCAGGCGGCAAAGAGGTGAGGCAGACGTTCTTCGTAGTAGAAGTCCTTGCGGAGCGCCTCGTCGAAAATGCGGCGGAAATCCTGCAAAAGCTCGTCCGTCCCGTAGCAGGGACCATTGACGGCGGCCAGTGTTTCCACAAGTTCCGTGTCAAAGACGCCGAACTTCATTTCAAGGAGCTCGACGGAGCCGGAGACCGGCTTTAGACGGTCGATGCCGTGCACCTCACCCGGATGCACCAGAAAGAACATTCCGCCGACGAAGCTGTGGTAGTTCCCGTCAAGCAGGAACCGCCCTCTTCCGTCGAGGATGTAGTAGATCTGGAAATAATCCGGATGACGGTGCGGAATAATGACGGTATCCTCATAGTACGCCGTTTCCGCAAGCCAGTATATATTGACGATCTGCTGATTCATGTCGCCCCCTCCGTTCGCGATCATTGTAGCATATCGGAGAAAAAAGCGTCAAGTATCGCGGATATTCACAACACGGTCCTGACGGGGCATTGCCCCGAGGTACATAAAAATGCTGCATTGCAGCCAGTATAAACTCATAAAAGGAGAAAAAAACATGAAAGATCTGAATGGAAAATTTGCTATTGTCACCGGCGGCGGCAAAGGCATCGGCCGCGCGATCGTGGAGCGCTTCCTCAATGAAAACGCCGCGGGCGTCGCGATCCTGGACTGGGACGGCGAGCTTGCGAAAAAGACGGCGCTGGAACTCGATCCCATCGGCAAGAAAGTCATTGCGTTCAAATGCGACGTTGCCAAGTCCGAAGCCGTCGAAGAAGCCGTCAACGGCGTTTATGAAGCATTCGGCCGTGTCGACATCCTCGTCAACAACGCCGGCATCATCCGCGACCGCATTTTCCATCATATGACGGACGACGAGTGGTACTCGGTCATCAACGTCAACCTGAACGGCATTTACAACCTCTGCAAGTTCATCGTTCCGAAAATGCGCGATCAGGAGAGCGGCAGCATCATCAACATCTCTTCCACGTCCGCAATGGGCAACCCGGGTCAGGCGAACTATTCCGCGACGAAGGCCGGCATGATGGGCTTCACGCGTACGCTTGCGAAGGAACTGGGCCGGAAGAACGTCCGTATGAACTGCGTCGCGCCGGGCTACATCGACACCGAAATGATGCGTTCGATCGGCGAAGAGAAACTGCGCGCCGCGATCGCCCGTCATCCGATGAACCGCCTTGGCACGCCGGACGAGCTCGCGGCCGTCGTCACGTTCTTAGCCAGCGACGATGCCTCCTGGGTCACCGGACAGACCATCTTCACCTGCGGCGGAACCACCACCGACTGACGCAAGGAAGACCAACTGATTATCAGCACACCCAAGGAGTACGATCATGAGCAAACCATTGGAAGGAATCCGGGTCGTCGATCTGTCGACCTTCGTCGCCGCGCCCTGTGCCGGCCGTCTGCTTGCAGACCTCGGCGCTGAAGTCATCAAGGTGGAAAAGCCCGAGGGTGACGCCTGGCGGAGAAGCGGCGTCGGCTATCTGCCGCACGTCTTCGACATTGAAAAGGAAAACCCGGTTTTCGACATTTACAACACCGGCAAGAAATTCGTCTCGATCAACTTAAAGTCCGAGGAAGGCATGGAAGCGTTCCACAAGCTGCTCGCTTCGGCGGACGTCTTCATCACGAACAACCGTGAGAAGGCGCTGAAGAAGCTCGGCCTCTCCTACGACGACCTCAAGGACAAGTACCCGCGGCTCATCTTTGCGCAGGTCACCGGTTTCGGCCCGAAGGGTCCGGACGCCGACGACCCGGCCTATGACACGACGTCCTTCTGGGCGCGCGGCGGCTTCATGCGCGACCAGGCCGTCATTTCGGAAGACGGCGAGTACCATCCGGTCATGCCGCCCTCTTCGGTCGGCGACACCGTGACCGCATACGTCCTCGACATGGAGATCCTTTCCGCGATCATTCAGCGGAACACGACCGGCAAGGGCCAGAAGGTCGAATCCGGACTGTACCACAACGGTATTTTCGTATTCGGCACGATGCAGATCATCTCGCAGCGCCCGTTTGGCCGTACCTACCCTTACAGCCGCGTCGACCACGGCTGCCCGGCGGGCTGGTACAAATGCGCGGACGGCGAATACATCTACGTCGGCGGCGCCATCGCAAGCAAGGATTACGCCCTGTTCACGAAGATCATGGAACTTCCGGATCTGTTTGAACGGCCCGAATTCGAGACCGGCTCTCTCCGCTGGAAGAACCGCGCCGCGCTGTACAAGATCCTCGCGGACAAGTTTGCCGAGCATCCGGTCCAATGGTGGCTGGACCGCGCCAAATCCTTCGGGACCGCATTCACGCGGTTTACGTCCTACGCGGACATCCCCGAGGATCCGCAGGCGCTCGCGAACGGCTACGTCGAGCACGTCACGTACGCGAACGGACACGAGGAATACGTGCCGAGAAGCCCGCTCCACATGACCGGCATCGAGGAAGAACTGCATCAGCTGTCCTGCCCGGGCGTCGGCTCGGACAATGCGGCGGTCCTGAAGACCGTCGGCTACACCGACGAAGAGATCGAAGCGTTGAAGGCGGACGGCGCCATCGCAGAAGCATAAGGAGAATCCTGTTATGACGAGACCGCTTGAAGGCGTTCGCGTGCTGGATCTTTCCACCTTTGTCGCCGCGCCCTGTGCGGGGCGGATCCTCGCGGATTTCGGCGCGGAAGTCATTAAGGTGGAAAAGCCGGACGGCGACAACTGGCGCGCGTCCGGCGTGGCCTATGCTCCGCAAATCTTCAACCGGAAGACGGAAAATCCGGTTTTCGACATTTACAACACCGGCAAGAAGTTCGTCTCCATCAATTTGAAGACGCCCGAAGGCCTTAAGGTCTTCCATCGGCTTCTTGCCGGTGCGGACGTCCTGTTGACGAACACCCGCACCAAGGCGCTGAAGAAGCTCGGACTGGCCTATGAAGATTTAAAAGACCGGTATCCGCAACTGATCTACGCGCAGATCACGGGCTTCGGTTCCAAGGGACCGGAGGCTGACGATCCCGCATTCGACACGACGTCCTTCTGGGCGCGGAGCGGGTTCCTCCGGGATCAGTCGTACGTGTCGGAGGACGGTGAATTCCATCCGGTCATGCCGCCCAATTCCGTCGGTGACACCATGACGGGGTTCGTACTCGACATGGAGATCCTCGCGGCGCTCTATCAGCGCCGGGAGACCGGCAGGGGCCAGTTCGTCGAATCCGGCCTTTACCACACCGGCATTTTCGCGTTCGGCACGATGGAGATCATCTCCCAGCGCCCGGACGGACGGCATTACCCGATGAAGCGCGAGGATCATTCGATCCTGTCCGGCCATTACAAATGCAGCGACGGAGAATACATCTATCTCGGCCACAGCATCATCTATAAGTCGCTTCCGGATTTTGCGCGGATCATCGGCCTCCCCGACCTGTTCGAGCGGCCGGAGTTCGCCACCTCCGAAGCGCGCAGGACCAACCGGAAAGCGCTCTACGACGTCGTCGCCGCGCAGTTCATTCAGCAACCCGTGGACTGGTGGATCGCGCACGCCCGGGAGACCGCGGGGATGGTCTTCAACAAATGCGCTTCCTACGCGGACGTCGCAAACGACCCGCAGGCGATCGCCAACGGGTACGTTGAAACTGTTCATTATGAAACCGGACACTCCGGAACCGTTCCGCGAAGCCCGATCCACATGTCGGAACTTGAGGAACTTCACCAGCTGCCCTCTCCCGAC
>CAMZDH010000033.1 GCA_947305345.1 uncultured Lachnospiraceae bacterium
GGTCGGCATCGAAACGATCAAGCCGTTCTATCCGAAGGCGGCGATCAAGATCGGCATCGAGGACAACAAGCCGGACGCGATCCGGATGATGCGGCGCTTCACCGACAAGATCGACCGGTGCGACGTCGTGTCGGTGCCGTCCACTTACCCGCAGGGCGGCGAAAAGACGCTGATCTATAATACCGTGCACCGCATCGTTCCGGAAGGCAAGCTTCCGATCGATGCCGGCTGCCTCGTGATGAACACGTCGACGGTCTCTGTCATCGGAAAATACGTGCAGACCGGCATTCCGCTCGTGACCAAATGCGTGACGGTCGACGGCTCCGCGATCCGCTCGCCGCAGAACGTCATCGTTCCGATCGGCACCCGCATCGTCGACATCATCGAGTTTACCGGCGGCCTGTCGGACGACCAGAAGAAGGTCCTTTACGGCGGTCCGATGATGGGCGTCGCGATCCCGGACATCACGTATCCGGTCTTGAAAACGACGAACGCGATCATCGCGCTGTCGGATGAGGACGCCCGCATTCCGGAGCCCTCGGCCTGCATCCGCTGCGGAAAATGCGTGGATGCCTGCCCGATGAAGCTGATGCCGACGGACCTGATGCAGGACCGCGAGAACAATGACGTCGAAGCGCTGAAGGAGCACCACGTCATGCTCTGCATCGAATGCGGCTCCTGCGCATTCGTCTGTCCCGCCAAGCGAAACCTCGTCGAGAGCCACAAACTGGCAAAACTTATGGTAAGGGAGGCGAGCGCGAAATGATCATCAATGTATCCCCCCATATCCGCAGCAAAAACACCACGCGCCGCATCATGCTGGACGTGATCATCGCCCTGACGCCGGCGCTTCTCGCGGGCATCTACCATTACGGCTGGAGAGCGCTGATTGTCACGGCGGTCTCGGTCGCGGCCTGCGTGCTGTTTGAATTCCTGTATGAACTGATCCTGAAAAAACCGGTGACGATCTTCGATCTTTCCGCAGTCGTGACCGGCCTTCTCGTCGCATTCAACGTCCCGTCCACCATGCCGATCTGGCAAGTGATCATCGGCGACCTGGCGGCGATCATCCTCGCGAAAATGCTGTTTGGCGGCATCGGGAAGAACTTCATGAACCCGGCGCTCGTCGGGCGTATCGTCATGATGTTCTCGTTCACGACCGCGATGACGACCTTCGCGGCGCCGGTCCGCACGTTCACCGGTCTTTTCGGCATCGGCGCGGACGCGGTCTCCTCGGCGACGCCGCTGCAGGATACCGCCCAGCTTTCGGTGAACAACCTCTGGGGCCTGCTCCTCGGCGACTACGCGGGCACGATCGGCGAGACCTCGACGGTCCTCATCGTCCTCGGCGGCGTGTATCTCATGATCCGGAAGGTCATCAAGCCGACGATTCCGGTCTGCTACATCGCGTCGACGCTTTTGTTCTCGTTCCTGTTCGGCGGAACTGAGCCGCTTCTTTCGCTCGCGGCCGGCGGCCTCGCGCTCGGCGCCTTCTTCATGGCGACCGACTATGCGACGAGCCCGATCACGAACTGGGGACGCGTCATCTACGCCGTATTCTTAGGTCTTGTGAACGCGGTGATCCGCGTCTTCGGCAACTATGCGGAAGGCGTGACCTTCGCGATCATCCTCGGAAACATCCTCGTGCCGTTCATCAATGAATGGACGAGGCCGCGTCCGATCGGCGCTGCCAAAGCACCGAAAAAGGTGAAGAAGGAGGCCGAAAAATGAAAGGAAAATTCTTTGAAGATTTCGGAAAACCGATCCTGGTCCTGACGGTGATCGCCCTCGTCGTCGGCGTGCTCCTCGGAACCGTGAACCATTTCACGGCCCCCGTGATCGCTGAAAACAAGCGCATCCGCGCGGAAGAGACGCGCCTTGAGGCGCTGCCCGGCGCAACTGCATTCACCGAGATGCCGGTCACGGAAGACCTCGGCATCAACGACGCCTACCGGGAAAACAACGGCTTGGGCTACGTCTTCACGGCGAGCCGGAAGGGCTACGGCGGTGACGTCGTCGTCACGGTCTCCCTGTCGCCGGAGGGCAAAGTGATCCGTGTGATCGCGAACGTCTCGACCGAAACGACCGGTGTCGGTTCCAAGGCGGGTGAAGAGAGTTATCTTAACAAATACGTCGGCATCCAGGGCTCCGCGGACGAAGTCGATACGATCAGCCGCGCGACCTACTCCAGCAAAGCGGTGAAGGAGGGTGTCTCGGCGGTCTTAAAAGCATTTGATAGTCTGGTGAAAGGAGGTGCGGCGGAATGAAGAATAAGCTGAAGATCTTTACCAACGGTCTTTTCAAGGAGAATCCGGTGCTGATCCTGCTCCTCGGCTGCTGCTCGGTGCTCGCGATCTCGGTCACGGTGTCGGGCGCGATCGGCATGGGGCTTGCGATGACCTTCGTCCTCGTCTGCTCCAACGCGGTCATTTCGCTCCTTCGGAAAGTCATTCCGGACAAGGTCCGGATCCCCTGTTTCATCGTCGTTATCGCTGCGTTCGTGACCCTCGTTCAGATGGTCGTTGAAGCGTATCTGCCGGATCTTTACGAATCTCTCGGCATTTTCCTTGCCCTGATCGTCGTGAACTGCATCATCTTAGGCCGTGCCGAGATGTTCGCGAGCAAGAACAGCCTCGGCGACAGCGTGCTCGACGGGCTTGGCATGGGCATCGGCTACACGCTCGTCATCGTCGCGATGGCCGTCGTCCGCGAGCTCATCGGCAGCGGCACGCTTCTCGGCTACCGCATCATCCCCGAGGGCTACCAGATCGGCATCCTCGTGCAGACGCCCGGCGGCTTCCTGATGTTCGGCATTTTCATGGCGGTTCTGATCTACGTTCTCGGAAAGCACGGCAAGAAATTCGAGCCGAAGATCGGCTGTGACGGAAAATGCGGCGCGTGCAGTGAAAACTGCCGCATCCGGGACGTGAATGAAACGCCCGCCGCCCTGAAAGAACAGGAGGTGCAGTCATGACCGGTGCAGCAAAACTTCTGTTTATCACGTTTACGATGGTCTTCACCGAGAACTACGTGCTGGTCCAGTTCCTCGCGATCTGCCCGTTCCTCGGCGTTTCCAAGAAGGTCGATTCCTCACTCGGGATGTCCGGCGCGGTCATCTTCGTTATGACGCTCGCTTCGATGGTGACCTGGGTGATCTACAAATACGTGATGATCCCTCTGAACATCACATATCTTTCAACGATCATCTTCATCCTCGTCATCGCGGCGCTCGTCCAGTTCGTGGAGATCGTCCTGAAGAAATTCATCAAGCCCCTTTATGAGGCGCTCGGCGTGTATCTGCCGCTGATCACCACGAACTGCGCGGTCCTGGCGGTCACGCTCCTCAACATTTCGGAAGAATACACGTTCCTCCAGTCCGCAGTGAACGGCTTTTCGGCAGGGCTTGGCTTCGGCCTCGCGCTCGTCCTGTTCTCCGGCGTACGGATGGCACTGAAAAAAGCAAAGCCGCCCAAATGCTTCGAAGGCCTGCCGATCACGCTCGTTGCGGCAGCACTCACCAGCATGACCTTCATGGGCTTTGCCGGCATTGCGGAAAACCTGTTTAAGTAAAGGAGGGCGGAATGAACGGAATCTTATTCGCGACCCTCATCGTCGCTGGCATTGGTCTTGTTGCGGCCGTCCTGCTTTCGATCGCCGCAAAATACATGAGCGTCCCCGTGGACGAGAAGTTCCCGGCGATCCGCGCGGAACTCCCCGGCGCGAACTGCGGCGCCTGCGGATACGCGGGCTGTGACGGCTACGCGAAGGCATTGGCCTCCGGCGCGGAGGAGAACCCCGGAAAATGCGTCCCCGGCAGCAAGGCCGTCGCGGAAGCGCTTTCGAAGCTCCTTGGGAAGGAAGCCGTCGCTCAGGAAGTCAAGGTCGCGTACGTCCGCTGCAACGGCAACTGCGACGCGACCGGCAAGAAGGTCGAACGGATCGGCGACGCGTCCTGCAAGGCCGCCGGCCTGTCCTTCGGCGGAGACGGCAAATGCCGCTTCGGCTGCCTCGGCTGCGGCGACTGCGCGGCGGTCTGTCCGGAACACGCGATCTTAGTGGAAAACGGTGTCGCCGTCGTCAACCGGCGGCTGTGCATCGGCTGCGGCATGTGCGTCAGGACCTGCCCGAGACACCTCATTGAACTGGTGTCCCCGATGCAGCCCGTGATCGTCACCTGCATGAACAAGGAAAAGGGCGCGTCGGCGCGGAAGAACTGCACGAACGCCTGTATCGGCTGCGGGCTCTGCGCGAGGAAATGCGAGCAGGGCGCCATCACGGTGACGGACAACCTTGCGCACATCGATCCGGAAAAATGCGTCGGCTGCGGTGCCTGCAAAGAGGCCTGCCCGCAGAAATGCATTCACTGATCCGGTGAAGCGCGCTGAATGAAGCGGTTTATTAAAAAACACCGAAACGATCTGCTGCTGACAGGAGCGATCCTGTTGGCAGCATTGTTGTTTTTCTTTGGGTCTCTGCTTTTCAGAAAGCCGGGCGGCACCGCCGTCGTCGAACAGGACGGCAGGGTGCTGTACCGGCTTTCTCTGTCAGAAGACTGCGAGGTTCTTGCCGGAACGCCGGAAACAGGGTATAATCGGATCGTGGTTGCGGAAGGAAAGGTTTATGTCTCAGAGGCGGACTGCATGGATCAGATCTGCGTCCGGAAAGGCAAGATCCACGCATCGGGCGATACGATCGTCTGCCTGCCGCACCGGCTCGTCATCACCGTGGAACCGTAAGGCGGGGGGGGAAGATGAGTAAACAGGACGGAGCCCTTCGAATCTCTTCGGAAGCGCGCTATATCGCGGCGGGCGCGGCCGGACTCGGCCTCGCGCTGCTCTTGTCTTACGTGGAATCGCTGATCCCGGTATTGCAGCCGCTCCCGGGCGTGAAGGCCGGGCTCGCGAACGTCGTCACGGTCTTTCTTCTGTACCGGACGCGGGCGCTTTATGCGGGGATCGTCCTCGCGCTCAGGATCGCGCTGACGGCGCTCCTGTTCGGGACGCTGTTCAGCTTCTTCTTTTCGCTTGCGGGCGGGGTCGTGAGTTTTGTCGTGATGCTCCTCTTAAAGAAGACCGGGCTGTTCCGGGCTTCGGGGGTCTCGATCAGCGGCGGCGTCGCGCACAACCTCGCGCAACTTGTCATCGCGGGGTTCCTCATCGGCTGGAAGGAGATCTATTCCCTGCTGCCGCTATTACTTGTCTCCGGCGTGGCCGCCGGCCTCGTGATCGGCCTCATCGCCGTCCTTTTGTTGAAAATGATCCCGGAGAAGCTCATCAGAAAACCGGACTGAACCCATGAACAGCGCATACGGCAACAAGGAAAAACCAAAGAAACGGCAGGCCGCGAAGTACGTGATCTTCGCGCTGGTGTTTCTTGTGATCCTCGGCATCGCACTTGCGGTCACGATCTCCTATAAGAGCAGTTCGAAGGAAGAGTTCCGTGAGATGGACAAGGCGTCGCTTCCGACGATCTCCCTTGCCTTCGCGGACCGGTACGAAACGACGCTGCACGGCTATGTCCATGAAATGAGCCTCCTCGACATGCGGGAGGTCATCATCCCGGTGGGACAGGAGAAGCGCCTGCCGCTTTCCGTCAACGCCTACGGGAATGAGATCAACGCGCTCATTTATCAGGTTCGCTCGCTCGACGACACGGAATTCCTGGACGGCGGAACGCTCGATGCGTTTACATCGGAAGAGGGTGCGTTCCATACGGAAATCCGCTTTTCAAACCTGCTCGAAAGCGGGAAGGAGTATCAGCTCGTCCTGACGCTCGATACCGCGGCCCGGAAGGTCTATTTCTATACACGGATCCTTTACGCGAACACCCATTACGCGACGGAACTCCTGAAATTTGCCGAAACCTTTTCGGAGGCGACGACGAACAGCGAAAAAGCCGCGTTCATCGTGAACCACATTCAGCCGAAGGACACTTCCCCGACCAATGATTTTTCATTCACCGACCTCCATTCGAAATACGCGATGTTCACGTATTCCGGGCTGCGCGTCCGGCGCCCCGGCGAAACGGCGGTCCGGCTCACCGAATTCGAGCCCACACAGATGTCGGTCACGCTCAGCTATGATCTGCAGATCCTGAAGAACGGCAGCTGGGCGGATTTTAAAGTGCAGGAATTCTACGCGGTCCGCTACCGCTCCGGCCGGGTATATCTTTTGGATTACTACCGGACGCTCAATGAGCAGTTCAGTCCGGAGCGTTCGACGCGGGAAAAAGGGCGGATCCTGCTTGGCGTCGGCGACGGCAAGACCGCGGTTCTGACGAGCCCGGATTCCACCTACACGGTCTTTACAAAGAACCGGGAGCTCTGGTGCTACAATGCGAAGACCAACGCGATGAACCGCGTTTTCAGTTTTTCCGACGCGTCGGATTCTTCCGACCGGAGTGATTACGACCATCATGAGGTCCTGCCGGTCAAGGTCTCGCAGGACGGATCGGTCGACTACATGGTCTACGGCTATATGAACCGCGGCACCTACGAGGGACAGGTCGGCATCTGCTTCTACCGTTATGGCGCGGAAAACAATGCGGCGACACGGCTTTTTTACATGCCGGTCTACCAGTCGGAGCTGTTGCTCATGATGGATCTTGGCACGCTTGCGTACGTCAACGCGTCCGATGTCTGCTATCTCCGCTACGGCGACGGCA
>CAMZDH010000034.1 GCA_947305345.1 uncultured Lachnospiraceae bacterium
TTTACAAAAACGCTCGCGCCGTCGATCCGGACCGGTTATATGATACTCCCGAAAGCATTACGGGAACGCTTTCGGGAGCAGTTGGGATTTTATTCCTGTACGGTGCCGGTACTCGACCAGCTCGTCCTTGCGGTTTTCCTCCGCGAAGGGCATTATGAACGCTATATCAACCGGCGGCGTCGGGCGATGAAGCGGGAATCGTTTCCCCGGTGAGCTCGAACGGGAGCGGCTGCGAATGCCGTCCGACAAGCCTGATCACGAGGATGACCGTGACGACCGTCAATGAGATCGGAATCAGCCGCGTGAGAACGCCCGGATTGAAGTCGAAATGGAACTTCCACCCGCTACCTGAGTAGGAAAAGCCCTGCATCAGCGTCGACCAGGAGAGCGCCAGCTCCGTCTGCAGCAACGTGACGAGGCCAAGGACCGTAAAGACGATCATGCCGGGGCGCTTGAAACTCAGACGGTTCGCACTTCTCGCGACCGGGCGGGAAAGCCTGAAAAGATCCATCTTCTTCGCCGGGATCAGCATGAACATGCCGACGGCCGTGAGCGTCATGACCGCGAGATTCCAGATGAGACTGACGTCCATTCCCATCAGCGCGAAAATGTCCGGGATCGAGCCCGTGAGATTGATCATGAAATGCAGAAAGATCGTATACCAGATGTTGCCGGTCCGCATGTAGACCGTCGCGAACAGAAGCCCCAGCGGGAACGCGAGCAGGAACTGCGCCGCATTGCCGTGCACGAGCCCGAAGAACAGCGCGGACGTGAAGGCCGCGACCGTCTGTCCCCAGTGGTGGACGCTGTCCATGAGGAGTTTCCGGAACGCGAGCTCCTCCAGGATCGGAGCGCCAAGCACCGCGTAGATCGTCATGATCAGCGCCGTCTTGTCGTCGATCCCCTTCATCAGTTCCACGTCCGCGCCGAAATACGCCGGCAGATTGCCGATCGTCGCGCCGATTCCCCAGAGACCGAATGCCAGAAGGACGATGACAATGAATTCCCTGCCGCTTAAGTTCCTGCGTTCCGGCTGATAGCGTTCCTTCGGCAGGATCTTCCGGGCGATCAGGATCCCGGCGCCGATCCCGACCACGGAACCGACGATCTCGCCGAGATAAAGGATGTTCATGAAGGCATCGCTGTTCAGGAGTTCCAAAAGATACTCAAAGATCCCCTCGAGCCCTTCGGCGCTGAGAAAAACCTCCTGACTCAGAACGACGGCGATCGATGCTGCGGAAACGATCGCCACGATGACGGCCCCGATCACCTGCATCGAAAGGAAAAGTGCCAGCGCACCGAATCCAAGGCGGTTATAGGCTTTTTTCATTTCAGTCCTCCTGTTTTTTCAAGTACTTCGTAAACAGTTCTTTCCGTATTTTCGCCGCCGGATCCAGGCGGTCCCGCCACATCGGGTAATCGTCGTCCGGGATCTCCAGCTCGTATTTGTCGCAGGCGTTGATGACCTTGGTCCCGTGGTACTCGTCCACGCGCTTGAAGCCCGCGCTGTAGGAGCGGTGCACGTGCCCGTGAATGAAATACTTCGGGTGATAGGCGTCGATCAGATCCCGGAAGCATTCAAACCCCCAGTGCGGCATGTCCTCGCCGTCGTTGACGCCGCGGATCGGCGCGTGCGCGAGCACGATGTCAATGCCGCCCGCCCGCCGGATCTTCCCTTTCAGCTTCCGGATCCGCTTTTGCATTTCCTGTTCCGTATACATGCAGTCGCCGTCATTGTAGCGCATCGAGCCGCCGAGCCCGAGGATCCTGAGTCCGTAAAAATCATAAATGCCGTCGTCGACGGAAATGCATCCTTCAGGCGGCTGGAACTTGTAAACGCGGTCGTGGTTTCCCTGTACGTACAGAAGGTCCGCGTGCGACATCGTCACGAGAAAGCTCAAATACTTCGGGGACAGGTCGCCCGCCGACAGGATGAGATCGTACGCGTCCAGAAGATGCGGTTCGTAAAAGTCCCAGATCTTGCGATTTTCCTGATCCGATACCAGAAGCAGCTTCATTTCGGTTCACCGTCCTCTTTGACCGGTTCCGCTTCCGCGTTCCGCTCCTGTAAAAGGATCAGCGTCCGGCCGGCGTCGTTCAATTCCTCCGGCGCCGGGATGTGTCCCTCAATGTTCTCCGCGAGCCAGTCGATCGTCATGATCTCCTCCGGCAAATATACGTGGCGCTCATCGTCTCCCACCGTGCCCGTCTTGGTCTTGATGATGCCGTTGAACGGTTTCAGGGACCCGTTCCGGATGCATTCCCGGAGGAACCTGACGAGCTTCTCCGTCTCCTCCGGCACGTGCTTGGAAAGCAGCAGGTCCACGGCGTGGGACTCCATGCCCCACCAGTAGTTCACCGCGCGCTGCCCGCTCCGTTTGTCGGCCTCTTCCCAGCCGCCGTCACGAATGCTTTCGAGGATCCGCCGATAAAGGACGCCCCAGTCGCAGATCGGCATCGCGAGCCGCTCGTCCGAACCGTCCGGCAGGATCCGGTACAGTCCGAATTCGCGTTCCGCGTTCTTCGGCGCGACGAGTTCCCTGCCGGAAATGATCGACACCCCGTTCGCTTCAAAAAACACCTTCGGATCGGCGCCCTTTTCGGTCGTCCACGCGAGATAGACCCTGCCCTCCGGATTCACGGAGCGCACGCCGAGCGCGAACGCGTTGATGTTCGCGATGTTCGTCGGGATCGGGTAATCCGAAAGGTATCCGATCTTTCCGTCCTTCGAGAGGATCCCGGCGACGATCCCGCTTAAGAATTTCGCCTCGTAGATCCGGGCATAATAGGTACGGATCAGGCGGTGCGTCGCGTTCAGCGTGCAGCAGAGGATCTTGACGTCCGGATGCCGGACCGCGGCCTTTAAGCAGGCCTCCATGAAAAGACGCGTCGCCGCGAAGATCACGTTCGCGCCGTTTGCGACGGCTTCTTCCAACGCGTCTTCGATGCCGGTCTCCGGATCGACGTCTTCATAGACCGTCGTTTCAATGTCGTCCTTGAAAACGCTTTCGACGTACAGCCGCCCCAGCTCGTGGCCGTACGCCCACGGACTGACCGCGACCGGCCGGTTGTAAATGAACGCGATCTTCAGTTTCTTGCCGCTGCCGGAAAACAGGCGCTCGAAGACGTTCTTTCTCGGCGCTTCGCCGACCTCGGTCACGACCTGCACGCGGTTGTCCCGGCCAAGCAGCAGCATTTCATCGCGGATCTTCAAGATCTCAGATTTGAATTCCTCCGGCATCTTGGAAAGTGACGCCTTGTACCCGTAGACGCTGAGGTACAATAGATACGCGTCGCCCGGCTGTACCACGGCGCCCTGAAGCTCCGGAATGCTCAGAAACGCCTGCAAGAACCGCGCGTAGGACGCTTTCAGGTTCATCCGCTCGTCTTCGGTCCACGGCACGTCCGCGTCCTTTTCCGCGAGTTCCAGGAACTGCTGATAGGAGCCCGGCCGCGTAAAGACGAGGAAGTTCACCGGACAGATCTTATAGAAATCCAGATATTCGAAATAGGCCCTGTTTTCGGGGCTGTCGGTCCGTTTCGGGATCATCCGGGTCACGGTCGCCGGGATCGTCGGCGCGTCAAAGAATTTCAGGACACTGACCCGCTTGTTGCCCTCCAGAATGTAATAGCGGTGCATGTATTCATAGGCTTTCACGGGATCGTGAATGCCTTCGGTGACGTGCGCTTCGCAAAGAGCCGACCACTTCGCGGCAAATTCGGTGTTCGGCGCGAGGAGCGGCATGTAGTTCGGCGCGAACGCGGTCCTGCGCCCGGCCGTGACCGTGCCTTTGATCGCGTCTGCGGGAATCTCCGTCAAGCCCAGGCTCACGCTCGCGACGCTCGGCTCATGGCTGAGAATCTCGTCGAGCACCTGAAGGTACGGGTACTCGCCCCTGGAGAGTGCGTCCCGGTATGATTTTTCGCCGCGTTTCAACGCCTCATTGTATTCCTGTGATTCCATCGTCCTTCTCTGCTTCTCCGGCGATGCGCCGTTAATTTTGTAATAATATATTATATCCTACCTTCTCGTGGATGTAAAGAAAAGAAACGCCCGGAAGGCTTTTAAGACCTCCCGGGCGGCAAATGCGTTTTTCACGGTCAATGAGCGTCCGCTGCGCTCGCGAGGAGCGGCACCAGGTAATCTTGAATCCGGTCCAGAAGCCCCGCGACCTTCCCCGGCTTTCCGAAATAGTCGCTTAAGACCACGTCCCTGCCGGTCTCGATCAGCACGAGCGCATGCATCGCGTCCTCGGGGATCTCCCGGTAGTTGCCGGCGGAAACGTACGACGGATACACTTCGATGGTCGCGCCGACGAGCCGTCCGTCGTCGAGGTCGTAAAGGATCGCGTTCTGGGTGTAGGCGTTGCCGCCGCCGTATTCGTTCCGAACCGAAAGCTCAGCGATCTGATACTCCTTGTAACGCAGGACGATGCCGTCTTCGGTCACCTCGACCGTCACGTCGAGGCCGCGCCAGTCGTCCGGCATCGTGAACGTCAATGCGTCCGACTCGAACACGTACGCCATTTCCGCGTCTTCCGTCGTCTCCACCGGAAGGCGCTCGCCCTTCGGCAGTACGATGCCCGCCTTTAAGAGCGGCACGAGATACCGGTCAATGTAGCCAAGGAGCCGGCCGCTCTTCTCGGAATCGCAGCCGTAAAGCCCCGCGTAATTTGTGATGTAAAGCGTCCTGCCGGTCTCTAAGCGCACGAGCTCCTGAATATCCTCCGCAGGGTATCCGTCATAGGGAATGCCGTCCGCATCGAGTTTCATCAGATGAAGCGGATAATTCACGATCTCCGCCGTGATCATGTCGTTATGATCAAAGTAATACAGGATTTTATGAGGCGTCAGCGGATCGCCGCCCTGATACTCGCCGCTTTTCACGTATTTCAGCGTCACGAGCACATAATCCTTGTACGTCGCTTCGATGACGTTCGCGTCCTCGTCATAAGAAACATCGACCGACCCGAGCCAGGCATCCGGCACGCGGAAGCTGAATTCCCTGCCGCGCGTAATGTATTCCTCTTCCGGATCCGGCTCCGTGTTTTCCGGCAGTTCCTCTGCCGTCGTCTCTTCCGGCTGCGTCACGATTACGGGCGGTTCGTTATTGCAGGCTGCCATGAACAGAAGCACCGCAACAGCGGCGAGCGCGAGCGCGCATCTTTT
Organism: uncultured Lachnospiraceae bacterium; assembly: GCA_947305345.1. GTDB lineage: Bacteria > Bacillota > Clostridia > Lachnospirales > Lachnospiraceae > UBA1267. Next base: position 5,170 of record CAMZDH010000034.1, read on the forward strand.
GACCATCTTTCGTTCCTCTTCTTTGGATCGTATTTTTACTTAATTTATCACATTGAAAACAGGTTTTCAAGCAAATGCAGCCGGAGAACCTGAGCGCTGCTCAGTTCAGCGTTTTCACGTAAGCCCCGTCTTCGTTTCTGGAAAACCCCATTTTCTTCATGTACTTGACGTGCTCGGCGGCCTCGGAGCGGCAGCAAAGGCTTAAGATCCCGAACTCCGGCAGGCGGCTGTACAGATACGCGCCGACGGAGCAGTCCCTGAACGCGGGGGTGGTATAGTCGATCAGGATCCGGAATGCGCCTTCTTCCCTGGTTCCGAGAAGCAGCCCGGCCGCCTGGTCGTCATAGAATACCGCGAAGCCTTCCGCGTTTTTCGCGGTCTCCGCATCGATGCCGGAGAAATACTTCCGAATGTCCTCCTCGTGCTTATGGAAGAACCATTCCGGGAAGCCCTCTCCCGCGCCGAACGCCTGGATCTGATATGTTTTTCCTTTGGTCCTGCTCTGCCGGATCAAATGATACAGATTGATGCCGACGAGGCATACGTTCATCAGCGCGGTCGGATAGGAACGGATCAGCAGCGCGTACACCGTGAAGATCGCGCTTCCGATCAGGTTGATCACGCGGAGCTTGACGACCGAAGTCATCAGCATCGAAACGAGGACCAGAAGCGACCCCGCGTAACCGATGACTTCAAACCACATTTCCTTCGTCATGATGGGCTCTCCTATTCCGCAAGATCGATCTGGATCTTCCCGGTCGAAGTGGTGATCTCGCATATGCCGCCCGAGGCGGTTTTCGGCACCTTGACGCTGCCTGTAGACGTTTGCGTGGAGAACACTTTTTCGGAAGAGAGCGTTCCCGTCACGTCCCCGGTCGTTGTTTTGACGGTGATCTGTCCCGCGTCGCAGCGCTCAAAGCGGACGTCGCCGGTATCTCTGTCAATGTCGAATGCGTCGGTTGCAGCCACGTTTTTCAACGTGATGTCGCCGGTCGTTCCGGTCGAGGTCAGCGAGCGGCAGCTGACGTCGGTCAATACGGTTTTCCCGGTGCTGACCTTGATCGACAGCGTCTCTGTGCAGCCGACGTTCCTGCCTTCGATCCTTCCCGTGGAAACCGAAAGATCGATGCTGTCCGCCCGGGTACCGTTCAGCGTGATGTCTCCGGTGCTCGTTTTGATCTTCAGGCCACCGTCGGTAGAAGCGTCAAAGACGACGTCCCCCGTGCTCGCCGTGAT
>CAMZDH010000035.1 GCA_947305345.1 uncultured Lachnospiraceae bacterium
ACTCCTCGAGCCAGCTGATCGCCGCAAGGTCCAGATGGTTCGTCGGTTCGTCCATAAGTAAGATGTCCGGGTTTCCGAAAAGCGCGCGGGCAAGCAGGACCTTCACCTTTTCCGGACCGGTCAGAGCACCGACCAGCTGATAATGCTTGTCCTCCTCGATCCCGAGGCCGTTTAAGAGCGTCGCCGCGTCGGATTCCGCTTCCCAGCCGTTCATCTCCGCGAATTCGGTCTCCAGAAGCGCCGCGCGCTCGCCGTCCTCGTTCGTAAAATCCGCCTTCGCGTAGATCGCGTCTTTCTCCCGCATGACTTCAAAAAGCCGCGCGTTGCCCTGCATGACGGTGTCGAGCACCGGCTCGTCGTCGTATTTATTGTGGTCCTGTTCGAGGACGGAAAGCCGCTCGCCGGGCGTGATCACGACGGTGCCGTTCGTCGGCTCCAGCTGCCCGGAAAGGATCCGTAAAAACGTCGATTTACCGGCGCCGTTCGCGCCGATGATGCCGTAGCAGTTTCCCTCCGTGAACTTGATGTTCACGTCCTCAAACAATGCCTTCTTGCCGATGCGGAGCGTAATGCCGTTCGCGCTGATCATGTCCTTCTCCCGTGATTAAATCTGCTGTTTTTCCCGCTGCTGGCAGGACATTAAAATGACCTGCCGTCCGGTCTTCCGGAGCGCGGAAAGCACCTGCTCCATCCGCTTCAGATCGAGGTTCGAGAAGACGTCGTCCAGGATCAGCGGCAGGCGCTTGTCGCGGTCCGCTTCCGAAAGCGCCGCCACGCGAAGCGCCAGTAAGACCGCGTGCCGCGTGCCGGTCGAGAGCTGCGAAAACAGATAGCTTCCGTTCTCCATTTCGACCGTGCCGATGCCGTTCGCGACCTTGATCGCGCCGCGGTCCGCCTGCACGAACGCCCCGAAATTCTCGGTCGCCTCGCGGGTCAGAGGGGTGATGCCCTCCTCTTCATTGAGACTCCCGAGGCGGTCAAACGTCGCCACCGCGATGTCGATCGCCTTCAGTTCCTTCTGGAGCGCCCGGTCCTCTTCCTCTTTTACCGTTAAAATGCGGTTCTCTTCCGTCAGTTTTTCGCCGGCTTCCGAGAGCGCCTTCAATGCCTTTTCGTAGTTTTCTTCCGTCGCTTTCAGCGCTTCGATGTCGGAAAGCCGCCGCTCCTTTTCAGAGACCGCGTCATCCATTTCCGCCCTGTTTTCCAGATAATGCTTGTAGGCTTCGGCCGTCTTTTCGGCATTCTCCTGATATTTCGTGTGCTCCGCGAGCTCCTTTTCAGCCCGCCGCCGCTGTTTGTAGGTCAGGATCGTAAAGACGATGCCGAGCACCAGAACCACCAGTGAAACGCCGGCCGCGATCGCCGCGTACAAAAACCGCGCGTGATCTATACTGTAGATCCGGTAGCTGATGACAAAATAAGCAGTCCCGAAGGCTGCAAGAATGCCAAGCACGAGAAACAGCGTCCCGAGCGTATTCTTCTTGTTCGCAACGGCTTCGTGCTCCTTCTTGAACCGGAGATAGAGCGCGTTTGCGTCGTCGGCGTCCTGCTTCAGTTTCGCCTCCCGCTCCGCATTCTTCTTTTCGACGAGGGCTTCCTCTTCCTTCAATGCGGTCTCGCGCGCGGTCTTCGTCTCGCTCGTCGTCTTCAACTGATCCGTGATCCGCGCGAGCTCGCTCTGATTTTCCTCGAGCGCGTCCCGCACCCGAAGGACGTTCACATTCAGCTCGGGGTCCCGTTTCCCTTCGGTCACCTGCCGCTTTTCCAACAATACGTCCTTCGCCTTCCGGTATTCCTCCCGGACGGCCTTTTCCTGCGCCGCGGCGGCTTCCTTTTCGGCGGTCGGCCGGTATTTGAACCCGTCCTCCGCATAGGAATCCTGCGAAACGAAGCCGGTCGCCTCGAACGTCTCGCGGGAAACGCCGCCTAATATTTTATCAAGCAATGCCTGAGGGTCCTCTGCCGGCACGTCGCCTTCGAAGACCGCGAGCGTCTGCTTCCCGGCGCTGAATTCCCGCCGGATGACGTACGCCCCGTCCGCGTCGACGAGCGACATGCTGCCGCCGAAGGCGCCGGCGTACTCCCGCGGGAAGAAATGCCGGTATTCTTCATCCGTTTCCTTGAGCCCGTAGAGCATGGCCTTGATGAAGGACGCGATCGTCGTCTTTCCGGTCTCGTTGTCGCCGGTGATCACGTTGGTGCCCGGCCTAAGCTCGATCCGCCGGTCCTTCATTTTGCCGTAATGCGCGATGTTCAATTCCGTGATGATCATGGATGAATGTCCTTTCCCTCCGCCATCCGGAGTGCTTCCAGACCGTATTGCAGGGCCATCTCGGAGAATTCCCCCGTCCGCCCCGCCATATCCTCCTCAAACCGCTTCGCGGCATCGTCCGCCGGCTTCGGGCATTTTGCCGAAGGGCTTCCGTTTGCCTCTTGGACAGCGTTTTCTGCAGGATCCATGCCGCTTACTCCTTACAGGTCGCAGTTGTTGACGGTCCGCGGGAACGGCAGGACGTCGCGGATGTTGCCCATGCCCGTGACGTACATGACGCACCGCTCGAAGCCGAGCCCGAAGCCCGCGTGGCGGACCGTGCCGTATTTCCGAAGGTCCAGATAGAAATCGTATTCCGATTCCTTCATGCCGAGTTCTTCAATGCGCTGTTTCAGCTTATCATAATCTTCCTCACGCTGCGACCCGCCGATGATCTCGCCGATGCCGGGCACGAGGCAGTCCATGGCCGCGACGGTCTTTCCGTCGGGATTCAGCTTCATGTAAAAGGCCTTGATCTCCTTCGGATAATCCGTCACGAACACCGGACGCTTGAAGACTTCTTCGGTCAGGAAGCGCTCATGCTCCGTCTGCAGGTCCGTGCCCCAGCTCACCTTGTACTGGAAGCGGTCGTTGTGCGCTTTCAGGATCTCCACGGCTTCCGTGTAGGTCACGCGGCCGAATTCGGAACTCGCGACGTGGTGCAGGCGCTCTAAAAGGCCCGGATCCACAAACTGGTTGAAGAACGCCATCTCCTCCGGCGCGTTTTCAAGCACGTAGTTGATGATGTATTTGATCATCGCTTCCGCGAGATCCATGTCGTCCTCAAGGTCGGCAAACGCGATCTCGGGCTCGATCATCCAGAACTCCGCGGCGTGACGCGTCGTATTCGAATTCTCCGCCCTGAACGTCGGCCCGAACGTGTAAATGTTCCGGAACGCGCACGCGAACGTTTCGCCGTTCAGCTGTCCGGAGACCGTCAGGTTCGTCTGCTTGTTGAAGAAGTCCCTGCCGTAATCGACGCTGCCGTCCTCGGCCTTCGGAAGGTCGTTCAGGTCGAGCGTCGTCACCTGGAACATTTCGCCCGCGCCTTCCGCGTCCGCGCCGGTAATGATCGGCGTATGCACGTAGACGAAATCCTGCTCCTGGAAGAATTTATGGATCGCGTAGGCGATCAGCGAACGCACGCGGAACACCGCCTGGAACGTATTGGTCCGCGGGCGTAAATGCGTCATCGTCCGGAGGTATTCAAGCGTATGGCGCTTCTTCTGCAGCGGATAATCCGCGGGGCTGGTCCCTTCGACTTCGACGCTTTTTGCCTGAAGTTCGAACTTTTGCTTCGCTTCCGGCGTCGCCACAAGCTCGCCCGTCACAAGGACCGACGCGCCGACGCCGAGCTTCGCGATCTCCTGGAAATTCGCCATGTCGTCATGATAAACCACCTGCAGCGGCGAGAAGAACGTGCCGTCGCTGATGACCAGGAAACCGAAGTTCTTGGAGTCCCGGTTTGAGCGCACCCATCCGCCCACGGTCACCTCGCGGCCCACGTATTTTTCCGTTTCCTTATAGAGCGTCCTGATCGTCAAACAGTCCATGATGGTATAAACCCCCACTTTTTATAGAGTACTCTCTATTTTATAGCAAAATCGCAGATTTGGCAAGGGATTTGACATCCTTCCGGGCCGCGATTATAATATTATGGAATGATATCTATGGAGGGCGTCATGCCGAGGACCATCGTTGCGATTCTCTTTCTGATCCTGCTTTTTGTCACCAGTCCGGTCTTCTGGCTGGTCTTTCTGATCCTGCGCATTTTCGGAAAACCGGTCTCGGACCGCGCGGCGGTCGCCTGCGTCCGCTTTTTCTGCCGGATCATGAAGGTGATCTGCGGCACGAAGCTGACCGTGAAGGGTACGGAAAACATTCCGAAAAACGAAGCCGTCGTCTTTGCGATGAATCACCGCGGCATTTTCGACATCGTCCTCTCCTACCCGTACACGAAGGGGCGCACGGGCTTCATCGCCAAGCAGGAACTGAAGAAAGTGCCGATCTTCTCGACGTGGCTCTGGTTCGCGAACTGCCTTTTCTTAAACCGGAAGAACATCCGCGAAGGCTATCAAACCATCCTGAAAGGCATTGAAAAGGTCAAATCCGGCATCAGCATGTGCATTTTCCCGGAGGGCACCAGAAACAGGGACAAGGAGCATCTGACGACGCTCCTCCCTTTCCACGACGCCTCCTTCAAGCTTGCGACGCGTTCCGATGCGCGGGTCATCCCGGTCGCGTTTTACAACACCTCGGAATGCTTTGAAAACCACAAGCCGGTCTTAAAGAGCTGCCCGGTCTACATCACCTTCGGCGAGCCGGTCCGGATCTCGGACCTCCCGGAAGAAAACCAGAAATTCATCGGAAAATACATGCAGGGCGTCATCCAGAAAATGCTGGACGAGCAGGCCGAAGCCGCCGCTGCCGACGGCGTGAAACTGTAAGCGGCGGAGCTCCCTTGGGATGTCCCCGCCGCCAAAATGCCGGTTAACGTGCTTTGTTTGATATGAAACGCTTAATGATATCCGTCTGTTCCTGACGGATATCATTTTGTTTCTTCACCCTTCACGATCGATATGATCTCTTCTTCCACCGGCTTGACGGCCGTTTCTGTCGCGACCCGGTAAGCGCCCGCTCCGACCACGCCGATAATGTATTCTTCTCCCGCTTTCACGCTTCCCTTGATGCACGCAACGGAGATCAGCCCGTCTTCGCGGAAGGAAGAAAGTGGGGCGCCCCGGTACTGCTCAATGCATTGACAATAGGCGATCTCTGAGTCAATACCGTCCATGACCTCCACGACCTTCAGCCGGGCAATGCAGTCCGATTCCCCGAGAAATTCCGACATTTCGTCCGGATACGTTTTCTTTGGTTCGGGCGCTTCATGCGGGGCAGAGGCATATAACATTGCCGCGTATTCCGTTATGGAAAGCCCGTCCGGAACCGCGACTTCGCCGTCAAGGTAGCGGTAGCGTGCGTCCGTCAGATTGATGCTCATGCCAAATGCCGACGGCATGACGATCGGCGTGAACATCTGCGTTCCTCTTGTGAGCGGAATGAGATACCGCTTCCCCACCTCGTATTCGTCCGTTCCGATCGACCCGAATCCGTCGATGTCCGCGCGCGGAATGCAGAACCAGACCTGCTTTTCCGTGTAAGTTCCGCCGAGCACCTCCTCTACGTCCAAGATATACTTTGTATATCCTTCAGCGGGGGTCTTTGTTTCTACGCCGGTGCACTTTGCTGTCAAAAGCAGATCACATTCTTTTACTGCTTCTTCAAATGGATATGGCTCTACCCGCACTTCCATCACGGTGGGGCCGTAATCGATCTTCGCGCCAGCCCGTCTGCACCCGAAGAGGGTAAAAACGCCGGCAATCATGAGTATCAATAATCCGATTCCGATTCTTTTCATTTTTTAACCTCCTTCTCACAGTGTCAATGCCGCTCAGGACGCCCTGAACCGGCGATCCGCATTAAAAAAAGGCGCCCGAAGTTTATCGGGCGCCCGGCGTTGTTTAGAACGTGTTGCTTCCTCCGTGGGTCGTGTCGTCGATCTGGTGGTCTTCGTTCGAGGACGAGGAAGAAATGTTTTTCCGTGAGATCTGTGTGCCCTGCAGGACGTCGTTCCGGTCGAGGACGTTGATGCGGCCGTCCTTCAGGTATTCGCGCTTCTTCGTCTTATTCTGCGCCTTATGGGTGCCGACCGCGATGCCGCTCGCCGCGCCGCCGAGGCCGAGCGCCGCGATGAGCTTCATCCAGATCGACTGGAAGAAGCCGGGCTTCATGTCGGATTCGACCTCGTCTAAGAATACTTTCGCGGCCTCCGCGTACTGCGCGTCCCGGAGTTTTGTCCGAAGTTCGGAATTGTCGGCAAGCATCGCGTTAACAGCCTTTGAGGATAGCTTCTGGCTCCCGTCATCCGCGCGTTCAAGCACCGCGTAAGTGCGGGCTTCCGCGTTCGTGTTGACGTAC
>CAMZDH010000036.1 GCA_947305345.1 uncultured Lachnospiraceae bacterium
GTAACGCGCCTTGTTAGCTTCCGTCTCATGCGCCGGGGCATCCAGGACGTGGAAAATCAGTTTCGTCGTTACGCCCTCGCTCCAGTTCTTCGAGACCGCAAGCTCCAGAGCCTCATCGACCGCTTCGGGATAATCTCCGCCGCCGGAAGCGTCTTTTCCGCGGAGGATCCGCTGCATGGCCGCTAAGTTTTCAGGAACCGTCACGTCCGTGAAGTCGTCATATGTGAACTTCTCCTCATCTTCGTCGTCCCGGTAGCAAAGGAGCGATACGAGGATCTTCGTCCCGGGGTTCGACGCCAATACTTCCGTGACCACGTCGTCGAGTTCACGGGCGATATAGGCGAGTTCGTCGCCCATCGAGCCGGTCACGTCGATGACGTACATGAGCTCGATCACGTCCTGCTTCTCTTGCGCTTCAGCAAGTTCGATCGCAAGTTCACCGGTTTCAGAGGAGAATGCGGCGCTCACGCCTTCGCCTGACGAAAAGGCCGTCACGATGCCGCTTTCCACGGAGGGAAAGAGGTAGGCGGTCCCGGTCGCGTCCGTCACGGCGCTCCCCGCCTGAACGGCCGCATTGGTTGGCGTCGCAGAGACCTTCGCCCCGGCGACCGGCGCCCCGTCCTTCGTCACGCGGACGACGATCCGGCGGCCCGTCGGCATGCCCCAATCATTCTTTAAAAAACCGGCGAAGCGGCCGTTGCCGTTGCCCTGCTCATCCGCCGCGAAAAGCTCCCGCCACTTGGTGAAGTGAAGGTTGTCGTCCCACGCCGCCGCGGTCAGCTGGCCCGGCGCGATCGTGATCTCATCGGACGGCGTCTCGTCCTCTCCGTCCCCGCCGTCATCAAACGCGGCGTGACCGTCCTCGGGCTCGGCGTATTTGCCCGATTCCGCCTCCGGCGCGTCCTTGCCGCCGAAGGCGTACTCTGCCGCCCCCGGAACCCCGTCATGACCGGTCTTTCCTGCGATCGTCGGCGCCGCCATGCCGCTCTTTTCCGAATCCGCAACGTCGGCATATTCAGCCTCGTTTCTCGCGCTGCCCGCGTTTTTCGCGCCGAAGCCGCCGGACAGCAGGAAGACGAACGGCACCGCGGTGGCGATGAGGAGCACGGCCGCCGCAAGCGCCGCCCATTTGACCCAGGGGTGCTTTTTCTTCATCGCGACCGGTGCCTTGTCCTCCGCTTCGCGGATGAGGTCGTCGCCGATGCCGTTCAGCCCGTCGCTGATCTTTTCTGAAAATCTCTGTTCTTTCATACCCAAATGCCCTCCTTGGACAGGTGATCTTTCAATTCTTCCCGTATCCGGAAGAGCATCGTCCGGACACGGTTTTCCTTGTAGCCGAACCGCGCGGCAATGTCTGCCACGGGTTCGGCGTACCAGTACCTGCGAAGGAAAACGATCCGCTTGGTCTCCGGCAGCGTGCGTAGGAAGGCATCTAAGATGTCCGACAATGCCGTGCCTTCCAGCGCGTTTTCCGGAGATTCGGCCGCGGAGGGTACGCATTCCTCCAGTTCATCGAGCGAGAGGGCGTATTCGCCGCCGCCCCGCCTAACGGCCGTTCTCTTGCGGTAGCAATCGATGGAGATCCGCCTTGTGAGCTTGCCGAGATAGGTTTTCAGATCTGCGGGCTCCTGCGGGGGAATGCTGTTCCAGGCCGCGAGATACGCGTCGTTCTCGCACTCGGCCGTATCTTCCGCGTCCGAAAGGATACTGCCGGCGATCGAACGCAGGTACCGCGAATACTTGCGTTCCGATTCCTGGATGGCCTGTTCGTCCCGGCGGAGATAGAGTTTGACGATATCCCGGTCTTCCACCGATAACCTCCTTCTTTCAGGTCTCTCACCTGTCTTCTCGAAAAAAACGCGGAATCGTTACGATCCCGCGTTCAAAAGATCATAAACTACGGAACGCCTTTCTCGGCCGGAAGCGGCGGACCAGATAGACCGTCAGCCCCGCGAACGCGCCGGCAAGAAGCGCAAGCACCAAAATGAGCCATCCGTCGATGAGTAAAAGCGGCTCCGGCAGTTCTTTGTCGGCATCCGTGTCCGCCCTGAAAAACGGCGGATCCTCGCCTTCGCCCGCATAGGAAAGCGAAACCGTTCCAAGGGGATAGCCCTTGTACTGATAGGTCAGATGAATGCCGAATTCATCCGCGGTGACCTTTTTCGTCAGCATGTCAAAGGTCACGTTTTCCGGCAATAAGATCGTGTCCAGGGATCTGATCGACAGAAGCGGCGCCTCCGGCGTCGGGATCGACAGCCCGGAGGGCGTGAAGCGGTTTTCCATGTCGAGCGAAGCATCGAGCTCCGCCGGCAGGATCGATTTGAACGAATGGAAACCGTAGTTGATCAGCGATTCGGTCATCAGATATTGCTGCCCGTTCTCCTGCGCACCGAGGATGACGGAAATGAGACGCGTCCCCTCCGACTCGGAAAATGCGACGAGGTTGTAGCCGGATTCCGCCGTATGGCCGGTCTTTCCGCAGATCACGCTGGCGTTATAGTATTCCGACGATGTGCGGATCATCATGTTCGTATTCGTCATCGGGATGTTTTTCGGCAGGAGGTCGTCGCTGTGATGCACAAAAGACTGCGCGGACGAGATCTCCACGAAGGTGTTGTTGGCAATCAGCGCCTTCATGACGAGCGCGAGGTCGTAGGCGCAGGTATAATGTCCTTCCGCGTGCAGCCCGTTCGTATTGATGAAATTCGAGTTGACGAGGCCGAGCTGCTTTCCGCGCTCGTTCATCCGGGCGACAAAGCTCGCCTGATCGCCCGCGACGTGCTCCGCGAGGGCGTTCGCGACCTCATTCGCGGACGGCAGGAGCAGGGCGTAAAGGCACTCCCGGAGCACCATTTTTTCGCCGCGCCGCATGCCGGCGTGGGACGAGCTCGCGGGGATCGCGACCGCGCGGGACGAGAACGTGACAATGACTTCCAGCGACGCGTTCTCGAGGACGAGGAGCGCGTACCTGAGCTTCGACGGAGACGCCGGAAACATCGATTCCGTCGCATTCAGCGCATAGAGGATCTCGCCCGAATCTGCGTCCATTAAGATCGCCGCGCGGGCATTGATCTCCGGCGCCTCCGGCCAGTCCGAGGGAATCGACGCGATCACCCGGTCGACGTCCGACCGCTCGGCCGCAAGCGCACGGATCCCTGTTGACAGCAAGACGAGCACTGCCACGAGAACGGTCATGCATTTTCCGAGAATGCGTTTCACGCTGCCTCCGGGTCGTTGAATGAGAAAGCGCCCTCTGTTAAAAGAAGCGCTTTCAAAAAAATCATGTTTTTCAGCCGCCGATGCCCGCGACGTTGATGAGCAGCACCCACGCGAGCCCGTAATACGTAACGACCGCGACCAGGTCGTTGATCGTCGTGATCAGCGGGCCGGACGCCACCGCGGGGTCGATCTTCAGTTTCTTTAACAGCATCGGGATCGTCGTTCCGAGCATGCTCGCGATGATCGTCGCGACCCAGAGCGCAACGCCGACGCAGCCGCTGATCATGAACGCGATCTGAGGCGGACGGCCCTTCAAAAGCATCGTATAGACGCCGACGATGAGACAGGCCGCCGTGCCGAGGACCAGGCCGTCCGTCAGGCCGACGCGGACCTCCTTCAGGAAGAATTTCATTTTTTCCGCGCCGCCGAGCGATTCGTCCGTGAGGACACGGATCGTGACGGCCAGCGACTGCGTGCCGGAGTTGCCGGCCATGTCGAGGATCATCGACTGAAACGCGATGACGAGCGGAAGCGTCTCGACGACGGCTTCGAACGCGCCGACGACCGTCGAGACCACGAGGCCGAGCGTCAGGAGGATCAGAAGCCACGGCAGGCGCTTCTTCACGCTCGCGAAAAGCGGCTCCTTCAAATCTTCCTCCGCGGTCAGACCGGCGAGCTTTGCGTAGTCTTCGCCGAATTCATCATCGACCGCTTCGACCAGGTCGTTTGCCGTGATGACGCCGAGGATCTTCTGATCATCGTCCAGAACGGGGATCGAGTCCTCCGAATAGGACCGCAGACGTTCGATGGTCTCCGAGATCTTTTCCCGGTCGTGTACGTACGGGTAGGACGTCGACGTGATCGTTTCGAGGTCCGTTTCCGCTCGCGCCCGGATCAGGTCCGGCAGCGTGATCGCGCCGTGAAAGACCTGATTGTTGTCGATGACGTAGATCGTTTGAATGTTGTCGTTGTCGGCGGACTGCCGGACGAGCTCTTTCATTGCGCCCTTTACAGAAAGCCCGCGCTCGATGACGATGAAGTTCGTCGTCATCATGCTGCCGATCTCGTCGTCCTCGTAGGAAGTAATGAGGCGGATGTCCTCTTTCGCCTCCTCGTCCATGCGCCGGACGAGCTGATTCCTAAAGTCCTCGGGCAGCGTTTCCAGAAGGTCGACCGCGTCGTCCGCGTCCATCTCTTCCAGGATGTCCGCCGCCTTTTCGGGACCGATCTCGTGGAAGTAGTCCTCGACCTCTTCCAGATACGCGAAGATCTCGGAGATCCGGGGGACTCCGAGCACTTTGTAGAGGTTCTGCCGCTCCTCGCGGGTCAGTTCCTTGAATGCCTTCGCGATATCCGCGTCATGATAATCGGAAAGGGCAGTTTTTAAGTCTTCCCGCGATCGGCCGGACCGGATCAGGTCCAGGATCTCGCTTCGGACGACTTCATCATAATCCTCCAGCGGTTCTTCCTGAGCCGCTTCTATTTCCGGATTTTCCTTCAATTCATCGTTCATATGCCCTCCTTTCCGATCGAAGAGCCGCGCAAAAACGCGTGCCGGTTTCTTGGTCACTGCACGCTGCAGAGCTGTTTATAGCGTTCGTTTTTCGCCTTTTTGTCTTCCTTGCTCGCGCCGAAATAATTGACGATCTCCGCGATCACGCGGTCCACGCTGTAATCATCCTCGCATTCCAGGTGAATGCGGTTGAACGCAAGGTAGTTCCGCGTCGCCTCTAAATAAACCGTCAGCCACGCCGCGGACTGCGAGCCCTGCATGACGACGATGTTGTAGACTTTTAAATCGACCGGCCCGTCCGCCGAAAGCTTCTCCTTCGCCTCGACAAACAGCTCATCGGTCTCCGGCAGGGGCTCGACGTGATAGGTGCGCTCAATGAATTCCGCAAGCTCCGCCGCCGTTCTCGGGACGAGTGCAAGCGAACGGATCTTCTTTTTCGCGATCTTCCGGTTCATCCTGGCCTGCTTCTCATACCGCCCGTCCGCGCCGCCGAGCGTCGACTGGTAGCCGTGTACCGTGACGTTCACTTTTTTCTTTCCGAAAATGCCCATGCTTTTCTTTCCTTTCAAGGCCGCGTCATCGGTTGAAATACCGGTCGAGGCCGTCCGCCATGCCTTCCGCGATCTGGTTCTGATAGGCATCGTCGCAGAGGAGCACCGCCTCCTCGCGGTTCGTCATGAAGCCCATTTCGATGATCGTCACCGGAACTTCACACCAGTTGATGCCGGTCATCTCGTCGCTGTAAAGATTCCCGCAGTCCTTCGCGCCCGTCGCTGCGATAACGCCTAAGCGAACCTCGTTCGACAGACGGATGCTTTCGTTGATGAGGCCCGGCCCCATGTACGGATTTGAAGGCGAAGGCGAATACGTCAGCGCGCCGTGTACGGATTCGTCGCTGCTCCCGTTGCAGTGAATGCGGACGAAAGCCCCCGCTTGAACGCTGTTCGCAAATTGTGCCCGCTCCGCGTTCGACAGCGTGCAGTCGGGGTTTGAATAGTCCCGGACCATCACGACCGTGTAGCCCCGCGCTTCGAGAATCGCCTGAAGCTTGACCGCGACCTCCAGGTTCACTTCGTGCTCCGGACGCTCAGCAAGTCCCTGCGTGCCGGTCGTGAGTTTCGCCTTCATGACGCTTGATCCCGGCCCGTTCGGCTCCGTTTCGGAAATGCCGCCGCCCCGGCGGTGCCCGGCGTCAATGCAGACGGTCAGAGTGTTCGTCGGCTGGTAGTTGGTTTTCGGCCGCGTCGAAGGCGGCACCGTCGTCGGAGGGACGGTCGTCTCCGGTTCTGTCTTTTCAAACGGACCGTAGTCCACGACCGTGCCGCTGATAAAGGCTTTTCTGCCCTCAAAATCGATGACGTAGAAGCTGCCGCTCGTGCCCAGGACGTCAAACACGTCGCCTTCGAACGCGCCTCCGACGACGTTGTCGTCGCGCGCCAAAGACGCTTCAGAACGGATCCTGGCAGACGTGACCGTGACCTTCACGCGGTACCCGTCGATAAACGGCAGGTCCGCTTCCGTCGTCTCCTCCGGCGCCGGATCTTCGAC
>CAMZDH010000037.1 GCA_947305345.1 uncultured Lachnospiraceae bacterium
GGCACGGACAGATCCGCCGCACCCTGCATTTCCCGGACGAGAAGTGCTTTCGCATGCTCCGCTTCCGCTTCCGGCGCTTCCAAAAGGATCTCGTCGTGCACCTGCAGGACGATCCGCGAACGCATTCCCGCGTCCTTCAGGGCCTGTTCGACCCGGATGACCGCACGTTTCATGATGTCCGCCGCCGTCCCCTGGATCGGGGAATTCATTGCGACGCGTTCGCCGAACGACCGCTGATGGAAATTCATCGACTTCAGTTCCGGTAACGGCCGGATGCGCCCGTAGAGTGTTTTCACGAAGCCGTCAACGGCAGCCTGCTCCACGGTCCGTTTTAAATAGGCCTGCACCTTCGGATAGGTCGCGAAATAGCCGGACATATAGGCTTCGGCCTCATCCTTGGAGATCTTCAGGTCCTCGGAAAGCGAATAAGCGGAAATGCCGTAGACGATGCCGAAGTTTACGGCCTTCGCGTTCCGGCGCATTTCCGGCGTAACGTCCGTGACCGGCACGTGGAAGATCTGAGACGCCGTCTGCGTATGAATATCGACGCCCGAAAGGAAAGCCTCAATCAGGTGCTCGTCTTCCGAAAGGCTCGCGAGGACGCGAAGCTCGATCTGAGAAAAGTCGGCGTCGATGAAAACATGCCCTTCTTCCGGCACGAACAGTTTCCTGAACTCCTGCCCGAGTTCCGTACGGACAGGGATGTTCTGAAGATTCGGATTCGTCGAGGAAATGCGTCCCGTCGCGGTCACGGTCTGATGGAAGGAGCCGTAGATCCGTCCGTCTGGCTGAATGTATTCCTTGAGGCCCTCGGCATAAGTCGAGCGGAGCTTCGCGTAAAGCCGGTAATCGAGTACGTCCGCAACGATCGGATAGTCATCACGGAATTTCTCCAGCACGTCCGCGGCCGTCGAATAGCCGTTTTTCGGCTTTTTCCCATAGGGGATCGAAAGTTTTTCAAAGAGGATCCCGGCGAGTTGTTTCGGTGAATTGATGTTGAAGACCTCTCCCGCCTGCTCATAGATCTTTGAAGACAGGGCCTCGATCTTCTGAAGGAGCAGCGCGGAATAATCCGCGAGCGCCTGTTTTTCGACGCGGATGCCGGCCTGCTCCATATGGGCAAGCGCGGCCATCGTCGGCAGTTCAATGGTACGGTAAAGCGTGTCCATGCCGCTTTCTTTAAGTTTCTTAGAAAGCACCGGATGCAAGCGAACGGACGCGGCAGCTTCGGTTTCGAGGATTTCTTCCAGATCCGCTTTCTCATTAAAACTCAGCTTCGGAAGCCAAGTCTTCAAAAGCGACGGCGCCGCATACGCGTTGGAAAGCGGATCCAGAAGATATCCCATGATCGAGACGTCTTCCGTGGAGATCCCGGGCGATTTGACAAGCGACTTTCCGTCAAAGGACGAAAGCACCGTGCCGGAGGCCTGAAGGTCCTGTAAAAACTGCCGGAAAGCGTCCGCATTGAGGAAAAAGAGTTCCGGGAAGAACAACGTTTCACCATTTTCGGATGCTACGGCCATCCCGATGCCGGGGCTATAGGAAATGCCGACGAGCGGCTGTTTCTTCAGGGCTTTGACAGCATTCCCGGCGGCTTCAAAATCTTCGATCCTCCGGACGTTCTTCAAAAGCGGCTCTTCCGCTGTCTCAAAAAGCCCGTCTGTCAAAAGCGAATGAAATTCGAGTTCCGAAAACACCTCCCGGAGCGCGGTTTCGTCGATCTTTGTTTCGAGGTCTTTCAGAGTTAAACCGTTTAACGGCACGTCCCGCCGGATCGTCGCGAGGTCTTCGGAAAGCCGCGCCGCCTTTTCACCGACGAGCTCCGTGTCTGATACGGCCGTCAGCGCCTTGAACGGCGGCCGCGGGATCCCGAGGTCTTCCTTCCAATGCTGCTTCAATGCTTCTTCCTTTTCGGGAAGGTCCTCGTGCAGTACCTGATACAGCCGGTCGATGGTCTTGTAGGCCTTGACAAGCCTGATCGCGGTTTTCTCTCCGACGCCGGGCACACCTGTGATGTTGTCGGAAGGATCCCCTTCCAGCCCTTTTAAGGAAGGCACCATTTCAGGCGTCACTTCGTATTCTCCGAAGACCCGCGCTTCGTCGAGCTCGAAGGTCTTTTCGGGGAAATCCTGCGCTTCGGGCGGAACATTGTATTTCTGGATCAGAGAACGGACTTTCGTATCGTCCTGCTGCAGCATAAAGAGATGCGTCCGGTCGTTCACGAGCTGGAGATAATCCCGGTCCCGCGTCAGGATCCGGACCGGGATCTCCTGTTCAAATGCCCGGGCAAGCGTTCCGGCATAGTCGTCGGCCTCATAGGTCGTATCCATGAACTGCCGGATGCCGATCCTCTGGAAGACCTCCATGCAGAGGTCAAACTGCTTGATCAAAGGCTCCGGCGTCTCGTCGCGGTTTGCCTTGTAATCTGTATACAATGACCGCCGGAACGTGTCTCTTGTCAAGTCCCAGCAGATTGCGAGGTATTTCGGGTTTTGCTGCTTCAGGATCTTTAAAAGCGCTCTTAAGAATCCGTAAACGCCGTTCGTATATACGCCGTTCTTCGTCATCATGATCTTGTCATAATAACGTTCTTTTTCTTCTTTCGTTTTAGCAAAGAGGATCTGACGCGGAAGATTCCCGTAGTAATGCGTCGACAGGAGGCCGGAGCCGTCAATGATCAGAAGATAGTCGCCCATATGCCCCCTTTTCAGATGCTGAGCAGTAGGAAAATGAAAATGCCGATGAGCACCGCGGCAAGGAACAGAAAGAAAAAGGTGAGGAGCCGCATTCTCCGAAGATAACGGACCTGAGACGCTGTTTTTTTGTCGAGGAGGTTCCGAAGGTCGTAGGTCCTCAAGTCCCCGTCCGCCTGCTCGTCGACGCTCGCGTGGATCAGAAGCTGCACCTCGGTCTCGTCGCGGCAGGACGCGCAGTGACGGACATGGTCCTGAAACGCGACCGTATCCTTGAGCGAGAGTTCGTCGTTGATGAATCCGCTGATTTTCCGCCTGGCTTCCGAACAGTCCATATCCAATGCTCCTTTGAATTCAGTTTATCACGAACACGGCGGAAAGTAAACCAAATGCGTGTTCAAAACCAACAAAAGAGCCGCGACAGCATTGCCACGGCTCTTTTACTTGGTTCGATTTCGGAAACAGCGGTTATTCGGTCTCGAGTTTGACGATTTCCTTTTTGTTGTAATATCCGCAGTTCTTGCAAACGCAATGCGGTCTCATCAATGCGCCGCAGTGGCTGCATTTGACCAGATTCACGCTGCTCATCTTCCAGTTCGCGCGTCTTGCGTCACGATGTGCGCGCGAGGTTCTGTTTTTCGGACAAATGGACATTTTATCATACCTCCTTCAATACCGTCAGTTGCTGCGCTCCCCCAGCGCATTTTTCAGGGCTTCGGCAAGCCTTGTCGGAGCGGTCTCCGCTTTGCAGCCGCAGTCACGGAGATTTAAATTCCCGCCGCAGACCGGGCAGAGCCCCTTGCAGGTCTCCTTGCAGAGCACCCGGATCGGAAGGTTCATCGCGATCTCTTCCGAAAGGAGTTCCTCTAAGTCAAGCCCCTCTTCGCCGATACAGCACGCGGGATATCCTTCCTCGTCGGTCTTTTCCTCCAAAGAAAACTTCCTCTCCCCTTCGAAGGAGACCGCCGTAGCGACGGGTGTCAGGCACCGGCCGCAGGGGATCGTAACGACCGCGTTTCCCGCGTACCGGACAGAAAGCGAATGGTCTTTGTGCGAAACGAGCGTGAACCGTTCCAGGTTCGCGGACCGCACCGGATACCCCTCGACCGATTCCATCTGAAGCGTGACCGCCGGTGAAATCTCCGTTTCCGGATAAGGGACAAATGCGTCCATGGGGATCCGCATGCTTGCCGTTCCGCCTTTCGTTTTCAATACAGACACCAAAACAGTATACTGATCCGTCCCGGGAATGTCAAGCGGATTTTAAAGTGTTCCGCGTTTCCGCGAGGCCGGCTGTTTGAACCTTAATCCATCGGCTTTACTGCGCCGTCGAGATAATAATCGAGTTTCGTGTAACTCGTGCTCACATACCCTACCTTGGTATTGTTCTCGTCGTAGTATACCTTATAGAATCCGTTCTCGGTATTGATATAGCTTAATACCGCGCCGCGAAGCGCCCTGGTCACGATGTCGAAATTCGTCCCCGGTCCCGACCGGACGTTGACCGCGTCGTCATTCACGACGACATGCAGCTTCGCGTGCTTAACGGCAGCGTCCTTCGCCTTGTCGCCCGTCAGCACGTATTCCGCCTTGACGAAACCGTCGATCGAACCGGAACGGATGTGCAGCCAATCTCCCTGCGTGTCGAGGATCTCGCCGCCAGCGAACTGGGCGATCTGACCGATGATCGCGGAATCGGTCGACGCGGCCTTCCGGATATTGAGAAGCGGCGCGCTCGTCACGAAGAGATTCGTATAATTGTCGAGCACCGCAGCGGCCGGATTCGGCTCCGTCGACGGCTCTTCCGTCGTTTCCTCGGGCGCTGTCTCCGTCGTTTCGTCGGGCGCTGTCTCCGTCGTTTCATCGGGTTCTTCGTTAGACGGCGCAGTTGTGTCCTCAGGTGCCTTGGTCGTTTCCGGCGCCGTCGTTTCCTTGGGCGTTCCGCCGAGGATCCCTCTCGAGAACAGGATGAACAGGATCGCGCCCGCCGCAAGCAGCGCAATGATGATCGAGAAGATCAGGAACCGGATCGATTCCTTTTTATAATTGCTCTTCTTTGCGGGCTTGTGATCGACCGTGTCATTTTTCGGCGCTTTCCGGACGGGACGCTCGGGCTCGTCTTCTTCCTCTTCGCCCATTTCATAGGAGAACCGCTTGATGCGCTCCTCCTGCGTTTCGCGTTCCACACTGCGGAGCGGACGTTCCGGCTGCGTCTTGACTTCGGCTGGGCCGCTCTCTTCGATCTCGTCGAAATCGATCATCTTGACGGGCTCAAACGACTCTTTTTCAGCCTTTTTCTGGCCGAGGCCGTCCTCCGCGTCGTCAAAAAGGATCTGAAACTGATCTTGCAATTTCTTGTCCTCACTCATCGTGATTCCTCCTTACCTTATAAGGTATCCGGTCTGCCGTCGCGCCTCTTGCGCTTCAGCTCTGTCAGGTTCACTTTTTTAGACCCGATCTTGACGAAGCTCTTGACGTTTGGATCTAATCCGTAAACGGTTTCAATGCGATCGTCCGAGGCAAGTTTCATTCCGCGTACGCCGACCGATCCCTTTTTCAACAGCGGGATCTGATCTGTCGGGAACCGAAGCACCGCTTTACCGGAAGAAACCAGCACGGTATCGGGCTGGCTGAACGCGCCGACATAGACGAGCGCGTCACCCGGAACGAGCTTTGTAGACGCGGTGGTTTTCTTAATGGTATCGAATTCCGAAGCGTTTACTCGTTTTATCATACCATTTGCCGTCACAAATAGCAAGACTTTCCCTGAAAGGGATGAAAAATCGGACAGCAACAGGATCCTTTCCTCCGAAGAACGGTAATTCGAAATATTGTCGAGCGGAACGCCCTTGTCCTTCGGTTTTCCCATGGGCACGTCCTTCATTTTCAGAAGATGCATCTGTCCGCCGTCCGTGAAAAGGAAAAGCCGCGCGTCCGACATCGTAAACAGGAGCGTCTGAGATTCCTCCTGGATCGCTTCCTTGTTTTTCTCGTAAATGCCCATATCGTAAGATTTGACGTAGCCGAAACGGTTGAGCGATACGGCAAGCGGCAGAACGACTTCGGGCGCCTCTTCGAAAACGGCCTCTTCCGCGTCCGAAAGGAGCGTTCTTCTGGGTAATGCGTAAGCGTCCCGGATCTCTTCCAGTTCCGAACGGATCGCCGCCTTCATTTCATCCTCGTCGGACAAAAGACGCCGGTATTTCCGGATCTTCTCCAGCGTTTCCCTGTGTTCCTTCTGGAGCGCCAGGATCTCGAGCCCGATGAGTTTCTGCAGCTTCATGTCGAGGATCGCGTCGGTCTGACGTTCGGTAAAATGCAGAAACGCCGCCTGCTCCTTCGCTTTTTCGGTCTTAAAGCGGATCTCGTCGGTTTTACCGAACATCAGGCAGTCCCGCACGTTTTTCACATTTTTCGAACCGCGAAGCACTTCCAGGATCAGGTCGATGATGTCGACCGCCTTGATGAGTCCCTCCTGGACCTCCCGCTTTTCGGACTCCCGCTCGAGGAGCTTTTTGTATTTCCGCGTATTGA
>CAMZDH010000038.1 GCA_947305345.1 uncultured Lachnospiraceae bacterium
CTACGCGGGCGATTCCTTATTGTACAAGCTGGCCGAAGCGGACGGGATATTGCGTAACGGCATGCTCCGGGAAGCGGATCTTTTCCTCGTGACCGGTCTCATCGGCGACGAGCGGATCGCGCCGTTCTACCGGACGAAGCTCTATGAGGCGATGATCGACCTCTCGCTGTCCCCCGGCATGCGGCACATCGACTGCACGGAATTCCTGATCGAGGCGGATTATACCGGGTTCACCCGGGAATATAAGACGAAGCTTTTATCGGCGCTGATCGGCCGGGAGCGCTTCCAGGTCGCGCTCGACCGGGTGCTTTCCTACGACGCCGCGGACTTAACGGACGATGATCTCGTCAAACTCCTGGAAGCGGCCGCCGACTATCCCGTGATGGACGGAAACGACAGCATTCTCGCCTATTCCTATCTGCTCTATGAGCACGATTCGGCGTCGGCGAAGGTCTTGGAGTTCCTCGCGAAGCATTTTAACGGCCGTATGGAGGACATGAGCGGGATCCTCCGCGTGATCCGGAAGAAGAAGGTCCCGCCGCACGACCTTGCGGAACGCGCGATGACGGTCGCGTTCTTTACCGAAAAGACACGGGATCTCGACAGCCTGTTCGACGGGTATCTTCCGGAGAGCAAAAAGAGCGATCCGCTCGTCCGGGCGTACCTCGTGCTCCGGAGCCATGAAAACTACATGAAAAAACGCCGGCTCACCGAGAATGCGGTGAAGACCCTGAAGGAACTGGTCTTCACGCTGCCCAGGATCTGCTACCTCGCGCTCAGCACCTATTGCGCGGAGCATCTTTCGGAAGCGAACGCGGACGACCGGGCGCTGATGGCGAAGATGGCGCGGATCGGGATCGAGGCGAACGTCGTCAATCCCGTGATGACGAAGTATAAGGACGCGATCGAGCTGCCGTTTGAATTTGAGAACCGGGTATACGCGGAGTACCGGAACGACGACGCGCGCGAGGTCGCGGTGCTCGGCACGGTCTTCCCGGGGAATCACGTGTTCCACCGGCTGATGAGCGAACTGTATCCGGGCGTCTTCAAGCAGTCCTTCATCCTGTACCGAGGCGAATGGATCCAGTATTCCTTCCTGGTCTACGGGAAGGACGGCTCGGTCACGGAAGAGGACGGCGGGATCTTATCCGGCGATCAGGGGCTTTCGAAGCGCGGCACGCGCTATCATGAGCTCTGCAATCTGGAGAAAAAGATCGGCGAAGCCGACAAGATGGAAACGGCGGAGTGCCTGAAGACGCTCCTCCTGAAGGAAGAACTGGTCGACGGGATCTTCGGTCCCGGAACGCCGTAAGAAAGGGCGACATGGAACAGGGCCTGATCATTGGATACGATCTCTGCAAGGACTATTGCCGGATCTCCTATTACCGGGAAGGGGAAGAGGAGCCGGCGGACCTTGCGTTTACCGATGAGCAAAATCCCTATCTCATCCAGAATGCGGTATGCAGGCGGAGCGGCACCGCCGAATGGCTCATTGGGCAGGAGGCCTACGAGGCCGCGCTGTTCGGTGCGGGCGCGATCGCGGACAAGCTGCTCACGCTCGTCGCGAAGAAGAGCTTCGCGACCTTCGAAGGCGTGAAATATACGGCGGAGGAACTCCTGTTCCATTTCCTCGACGAGAGCCTGAAAAAACTCTTTGCCGTGACGAAGGAACACAGGATCCGCCGGATCGTCTTTTCCGTACAGGAACTCGACGCGACGGTCCTCGACGCGATCGTTTCCTGCATGAAGAAACTCGGCGTCGACCGGAAGGACGTGCACATCATCAGCCATACCGAGAGCTATCTGTTCTTCGTCTTAAGCCGGAGCCGGGACCCCTGGTCGAACCTGTCGGTCCTCTACGATTTCTCCGGCGACGGTCTGAATTTCTATGAAATGGAGATCCTTCGCGGCATGCAGCCGAACGTCGCGAGCGCGAAGCGGACGTTCCTGGAGGAGGGCTTCTCCATTGACATTCTGGATTCTTCCGCGGGCAAGAAGATGGCGGATTCGATCATGACGTCGTCGGTCGAGCGGATGATCGCGAAAAAACTCGTGTCCTCCTGCTACCTTTCCGGAAACGGCATGGATTCGGTGCAGGAGTGGGGCGGCAATTTCCTTCGGATCCTCTGCCAGCGCCGACGCGTGTTCTTCATTGAGAATCTGTTCGCGAAGGGCAGCGTCTACGCGGCGATCGACGGCCTCGAGGACGCGCCGAAGACGCCGTTCAGCGTGATGTGCGAGGGGCGGATCCGCGTCGACATCAGCGTCGACGTCTACAAGGGCCTGAACCAGCAGACCATGTCGCTTGCGAAGGTCGGCGCGAACTGGTACGAGACCCGCTCGACCTTCGACATCATCCCGGATCAGGAGAATGCGCTGAAGCTCCGGGTGAAAAAAGTCGGTGAACGGAACCCGGTCACGATCGAGATCCCGTTCGAATCGCTGAACCGGCGCGGCAACAAGCTTTCAAGGCTCCGGGTATCGCTTTTCTTTACCCGCGACAATATCTTCACGGTCTCGGTGACGGACCGCGGCTTCGGGGAGTTCTTCCCGCCGACGGAAGCGGAAGTGCACCGGACCTTTACGGTGGAATAGGCGGAAAGGGCAGTCATGGGACGTTATCTTTTAGGTGGAAAGGAAGCGCGGCTTCCCTATGAGGTGGAGGAACTGGATCTCCGTCTTTACACCATTGAAGAGTTGTGCTATTACATCTATCATCACGTACCGCTGATCGGGGATGATTTCATCAACGACCATCTGCTCACGTTCCTTCGGAAGGAACTCGCGCTCCCGGAGATCGCGGACAAGATCGAGCGTTTTTACAATGCGCCCTCGGACCTCGACGCGACGCTCCTCATGCTGCTTTCCGAAGTCGGATTCTATTCCGATCAGGAGCTTATGGAGTTCAAGAGCCGCCTGGTCGTCCGCCGCAGAAAAAACGGGCCGGAGCGGATGCTGATGAAAGCGGACAGCCTCTATGCAAAGAAGCGTTACGCGAAGGCGATCCGGCTGTACCGTGTGCTGGCGGCAGACCGCGGCGACGTCCGCGTGACGCCGGAGCTCCGCGGCAGGGCATTTGAAGCGATGGCCGACTGTTACGGGCACATGTACGCGTTTGACCGCGCGATCGAATGCGCGGGACTCGCCTACGACGAGCTTAGGCAGGAGCGGCTGCTGAAAAAGATGTACAAGATCTCCGTGCTGTCAGGGGAAATGCTTCCGGAGAAATTCCTGAAGCGCGTCCCGGAAACGCTGCTCACAGCCTGGCAGCAGGAATACTGGAATGAGGAGCTCCTCGCGAAAAACCGCGTGGAAAACTCGGAAATGCTGAAGATTTTCTTCAAGGACCGGAAGGAGACCGAAGAGGAACTCCGGAAGTTCATTGCAAAGGAAAAAGAAGCGTACCGTCTGATGACGGAATGACGGACGCATTGACTTGAAAGGAAGTGGCAGGATGAAGGAACTGGAAAAGACGTACGACCCCAAAAAACGGGACGAGGAGATCTACGCGCGTTGGGAAGAAAAAGGGTATTTCCATGCCGTCGTAAACCCGAATAAGAAACCGTATACCATCGTCATGCCGCCCCCCAACGTCACGGGCCAGCTCCACATGGGCCATGCCATGGACAATACGCTGCAGGACATCCTGATCCGTTTCAAGAGGATGCAGGGCTATGAAGCGCTGTGGCAGCCGGGCACCGATCACGCGTCGATCGCGACCGAGTCGAAGGTCGTCGAGGCGATGAAGAAGGAAGGGCTGACGAAGGCGATGGTGGGCCGCGAGAAGTTCCTGGAGCGGACCTGGGCCTGGAAGGAAGAATACGGCTCCAGGATCGTCAGCCAGTTGAAGAAACTCGGCTCCTCCTGCGATTGGGCGCGGGAGCGCTTCACGATGGACGAGGGCTGCAGCAAAGCCGTCCTCAAGGTGTTCACGGACCTCTACCGCGAGGGTCTGATCTACCGCGGCAACCGGCTCGTCAACTGGTGTCCGACCTGCAATACCTCGATCTCCGACGCGGAGGTTGAATACGAGGATCAGAACAGCAAATTCTATCATTTGCTGTATCCGGTGAAGGAGACCGGCGAAACGCTGGAGATCGCGACGACGCGGCCCGAGACGATGCTCGGCGATACCGCGGTCGCGGTCAATGAACTCGACCCGAGGTATAAACACCTCCATGGCTGCCACGTGATCCTGCCGCTCATCGGCCGTGAGATCCCGATCGTCACGGATCCGCATGCCGACATGGAGAAGGGGACCGGCGCCGTGAAGATCACGCCCGCGCACGACCCGAACGACTTTGAGGTCGGGGCCCGGCACGGATTGAAGAGCATCCGCATGCTGACCTACGACGGTCGGATGACCGGAAAGGAAGAAGCCGAAGCGCAGGCGGAATACCTGGCTTCCGGCAAGGCGGCGGAAGGCGAGCCTGAGGTCCTCGATACCGGTAAATACGCGGGGATGACCGCTTCGGATGCGCGGAAGCTCATTATCGAAGACCTGAAGGCCTGCGGCGCGTTCTTAAGGGAAGAACCGATCACGCACAGCGTCGGCACCTGCTACCGCTGCCACACGACGATCGAGCCGATGATCTCGAAGCAGTGGTTCGTCAAGATGAAGCCGCTCGCGGCGCCTGCGATCAAGGCCGTCGAGGACGGCACGATCCGCTTCGTGCCGGAACGCTTCGGAAAGGCGTATCTGAACTGGATGTACAACACGAGGGACTGGTGCATCAGCCGTCAGCTCTGGTGGGGACATCAGATCCCCGCATGGTACTGCGCGGACTGCGGCGAGACGGTCGTTTCGACCGAGGCGCCGAAGGTCTGCCCCAAATGCGGATCCGCGCGCCTCACGCGGGATCCGGACACCCTGGACACCTGGTTTTCCAGCGCGCTCTGGCCGTTCTCAACGCTCGGATGGCCGGAAAAGACGCCGGAGCTTGATTATTTTTATCCGACGGATACGCTCGTCACGGGCTACGACATCATCGGCTTCTGGGTGAGCCGCATGATCTTCTCGGGGCTTGCCTATACCGGCAGGGCGCCGTTCACGACGGTCTACATCCACGGGCTCGTCCGGGATTCCAAAGGCCGTAAAATGAGCAAATCCCTCGGAAACGGCATTGATCCTCTGGAGATCATCGACAAATACGGCGTCGACGCGCTCCGCATGATGCTGCTGACAGGCAACGACATGCGGTTCTACGATGAAAAGGTCGAATCCTGCCGGAACTTCGCGAACAAGCTCTGGAACGCCTCGCGTTTCATCATGATGAACCTCGAACGGGCGGAAATCCCTGCTTCAAAGCCTGAAAACCTGACGGAAGCAGACAAATGGATCCTGTCCAAATGCAGCCGCCTCGTCTTTGAAGTGACTGAAAACATGGAGAAATTCGAGCTTGGCATCGCGCTTTCGAAGATCTATGACTTCGCCTGGGACGAGTTCTGCGACTGGTACATCGAAATGGTGAAGCCGCGGCTCTACGCCGAGGAGGACGATACGAAGGGCGCGGCGCTCTATACACTTAAGACCGTCCTGATCCGGATGTTAAAGCTTCTGCATCCCTATATGCCGTTCATCACGGAGGAGATCTTCACGAACCTGCAGGACGAGGAGGAAAGCATTATGATCTCGTCCTGGCCAGCCGCGTCGGCAGAAGACGACTATCCGGAGGAGGAAAAGCACGTTGAGATCCTGAAGGAAGCGATCCGCTCGATCCGGTCGCTTCGGACCGACATGAACGTGTCGCCCGGAAGGAAGGCCGCGGTGCACGTCGTTTCGGAGGACGCGGGCGTCCGCGGGATCTTCCTGAACGCATTGAACTTCTTTAAGACGCTCTCGTTCGCGAGCGAAGTCCGCGTGGAAGAGGACAAGTCGATGGTCAGCGCGGTCAACAGCCGGGCCGT
Organism: uncultured Lachnospiraceae bacterium; assembly: GCA_947305345.1. Lineage (GTDB taxonomy): Bacteria > Bacillota > Clostridia > Lachnospirales > Lachnospiraceae > UBA1267. The sequence continues at coordinate 5,908 of CAMZDH010000038.1, forward strand.
GATCTACATTCCGCTCACAGACCTCGTCGACGTCGAAAAGGAGAAGGAACGTCTGAATAAGGAACTCGACCGCCTGTCGAATGAGATCGCGCGCTCCGGGGGCATGCTGAAGAATGAAAACTTCCTCGCGAAGGCACCGAAGGAAAAGGTCGAAGCCGAGCGGGAAAAGGTGGAAAAGAACCGGACAATGCTGGAAGAGGTCCAAAAACGCCTCGCGGCACTGGGCTGAGAAAGGGATCGACATGGCCAAAGTGGATTTAGACGACATCCGTTCG
>CAMZDH010000039.1 GCA_947305345.1 uncultured Lachnospiraceae bacterium
CGCGCTCGTAGGTCGCGTTCGTCTTCAGCGCGACGGTATAGTTTTCGACGGTCGTGATCTCCGCATTGCCGCTCTTCTTCACGGACCGCTTCTCGGCGTCCAGCCGGAGCGCCATGTTGACGGTATAGGTAAAGAACCAGGCAGGGACGTAAATGCCCTTCATTTTGTCGAGCGTCGCCTCGGTCCGGAAGGAAGACGGCGTCAGACGGCCTTTTTTCGACCAGGCCTTGAAGGCTTCCTTCGCCTGCTTTTTGTCCATGGTGAACGGGATCACGTATTTCGGGCGGAACGCGCCTTCCACGCGGCTTTCGATCAGCGCCGCCTGACCGCAGGCGGGGCAGACGGTCGCCGCGGTATGCGTATCGCCGGAGGTGAACAGCGACACGCCGCAGGACGGGCAGCGGAGCTCCGTGACGCCGGTTCCGGCCGTGTCGATCTCTTCCGGCCCCTGCATGACGTTCTGTCCCATCGCCTCGTTTGCCTGCACCTCTTCAACGGCTGCTTCCCGTCCGCAGTGGCTGCAGGTCATCTTCTTCGCGCTCCCGCTGTAGATCAGATTGAATCCGCATCCGGGGCATTTGTAGATCTTGATCACGCGTTCGTTCCTCCTGTCTCATTCTCATCTGCTTTCAGGTCGCCGGGGTCCGATGCGTCCGGTTCCGGCGTTTCGGCCGCCTTCTCCTCGGGACGCGGCGGATAATCCCGCGGCATGACGATCTTCGGGATCTTATTCTTAGCTCTTTCCTCTGCTTCCTTCTGCTTTTTCCGCGAAAACTTCAGCATTTCCAGCTCTTCCGGCATGTGGTCCTTCGAAAGCTTCAGGACGAGGAAGACGCCGGCCGCCGCGAGCGCCACTGCGTACGCGAGCGCGACGTAAACGTACCCGTCGAATTCACCGACCGTGACGCTGACGAACGACGGCGCGAACACCAGCACGTTCAATGCGATGGCGAGGGCGTACCATTTCTTTTCAAGTTTTTTAGACAGCGCGCCCCAGAAGAGCCCCGCGCTCGCCATGAAGGCGACGCCCTCGAAGATGATGATGAACGCCTGAAGGAGCAGCCCGACGTAGCGCGCCGCATTGTCGGAGGCAAGGTCCAGAAGGCCCTTGATGACGGTCTCCTGATCGGCGCCCTCCTGCTGCAGATAGCTGTTGACGACCGCGTCGAACCCCATGGAATTGATGTACCGGCTGTTCATGACCATCTGGAACAGCTGTCCGATGAAACCGCCCGTAAAAAGACTTCCGATGTAAAACGCGAGACCGAACGCGAAGGCGCTGCCAAGCGACATCTGGCGGTGGTCCCGCCGGCAGGAACGCCGCCAATAGAGCATGCCGACGACGAGCGTCAGCGCATTGAAGATCACGGTCGCAATGAGCGCGATCAGCTGCGCGAGCTGTTCTTTGCCCTCCCAGAACGTCGACTTGCTCGCCCAGAAATTCAGGCCGAAATAGAGGAGCTGTACGCCCACATAAACGAATACGAGGTAAAAAATGATCGCGGAAACAAGCGGCAGCATCCAGTCCTTGACATGGTTCCGGATCACCAGGACCGCCGCGATGGCAGCGCCGATCAAAAGCACCAGCGCAAGCGCCTCCATGATGATGTTGAAGACCGGGACCGTAACGCCCGCGTATTCCGTCGTGATCGCTTCCGCGGCTTCCGCCGCTGCCGTCGCGGCCGCATTCCCGCCAAAAAGATTTCCAAACATCGCGATAAACTCCTTTTTCGCTGATAAAAACAGTATATCCGAGACTTAAAATGATGTCAAGAACGGCGCCTTTTTTGGCCGCGAACAGCCGCTCTTTTTCATGTGGATTTCTTGACATCCCCCTTGAAAAGTGATACTCTTGAAGTGATCGGATTGGTCAATTATTTACTTCGGAGGTATTGCATCATGAGCAAGGGTACGGTTAAGTGGTTTAACAACCAGAAGGGCTACGGCTTCATTTCTGATGAAGAAGGAAATGACATTTTCGTCCATTATTCCGGACTGAACATGGAAGGGTTCAAGACCCTGTCCGAAGGTCAGGCAGTGGAATTCGAAGTCGTCGAAAGTGCCAAGGGCCCGCAGGCTGTGAACGTTACGACGTTGTAATCGCCGCCACGTACCGTAATGATATCAGTCCCAACAATCATACAGGAGTGATGTTTACGAAGATGGAACCCTTCCGAGGGTTCCGTCTTCGTTTATGAGGCATCCCGGGGGCCGCTCCTTCGGAAAATGCATTTGACAAGCGACTTCTCCGGTGCTATGATGCCCTTTGTAAACAGAATACGATCTTCGGGGCAGGGTGGAATTCCCGACCGGCAGTACAGTCTGCGAGCGAAAGCTGACACGGTGTGATTCCGTGACCGACGGTGCGTCAAGCATGCGGCAATGCCGCAACAGTCCGGATGGAAGAAGAACGATATTTGTAATGAATATCCATTAAATGCCCCGCGTTCGCTGCGGGGCATTTTTATTGACAGAAAGGACCGTCTTATGAAAAAGAATGCGGAAAACAAAACGTTTTCGATCAAAACCGTGGCCGTGCTCGCCGTCTTCGCGGCGCTTGCCTACGCGCTGATGTTCGTCAGCCGGTATCTCCCGCCGCTGATCCCCGCCGTTCCGTTCCTGAAATACGATCCCAAGGATTTCGTCATCGTGATCGCGGGCTTCGTCTTCGGTCCGGTCGCGGCGATTATCCTGACGGTCATCGTTTCGCTGATCGAGATGATCACCGTCAGCTCCACCGGCGTCATCGGTCTTGCGATGAACATCCTCTCCACCGGCTTCTTCGTGATCCCCGCGACGCTCATCTACCGCGCGAAGCGGACGACCGTCGGCGCGGTCGTGAGCCTCTTGCTCGGCGCGGTCTCCATGACCGTCATCATGCTCCTCTGGAATTATCTGATCACGCCGCTCTACATGACGGTTCCCCGGGAAACCGTGGCGAAGCTCCTGCTTCCGGCGTTCCTGCCGTTCAACCTGATCAAGGCCTCCATCAACGCCGCATTGGCGCTGATCACCTATAAGCCGATCGTCAAGGCGCTCCGGAGCGCGCACGTGCTGCCGGAATCCACTACGCCCGCGGGCAAAAAGTACGCTTTCTGGCTCCCGATCCTCGGGGTCGTCGTCCTCGCCGGCGCCGCCATCGCGATCTTACTGTTCAACGGCGTGTTCTAAGGAACGCGCCGGGCGAAATCAGACCTTACAATAACGCGATCAGCGCGGCGACGTCTTCGTCCGTCGTCGCCCAGCTCGTCGCGAGCCGGATGACCGTGTGGTCCTCGTCCGGCCGCTCCCAGAAGCCGTAAACGACCCGCTCCGCAAAGCGTTTCAGCGCTTCATTTTCCATCACGACAAAGATCTGGTTCGTCGGGGAGTCAAGGAAAAGCGGATAGCCCTTTTCCTTCAGCGCCTCTTTGATCTTCGCGGCCTGATCGATGCCGTTTTTGCCGCATTTTTCATACAATCCGTCCGTAAAGAGCGCGTCAAACTGTATGCCGGCGATCCGCCCCTTGGCGAGCATCGCGCCCCGCTGCTTGATGAAGGTGTCGATCCAGGGCGCGGGCTTTCCTGCCGGGAAGACGAGCGCCTCGCCATAGAGCGCGCCGCATTTGGTACCCCCGATGTAAAATGCGTCCGTGAGCCGGCCGAGGTCTTTTAAGGTCACGTCGTTTTCCGGGCAGGCGAGCGCGTACGCAAGCCGGGCGCCGTCGACGTAAAAGCGCATGCCGTAGTCCTTGCAGACCGCCGCAAGCGCTTCGAGCTCCGAAACCGAATACAGGGTCCCGTATTCCGTCGGCTGGGAGACGTAGACCATCCCCGGGTGCACGATGTGTTCGTGGTTTTCGTCGGCGTAGAACCCGCGGACGTAATCGCGGACCGCCTTTTCGTCGAGCTTTCCCTCTTTTCCGGGCAATGCCAGGACCTTGTGTCCGCCGGCCTCGATCGCGCCGGCCTCGTGGCCGTTCACGTGCCCGGTCGCCGCGGCAATGACGCCCTCATGAGGTTTCAACAGCGCGCTGATCACGACCATGTTGGTCTGTGTCCCGCCGGAAATAAAGCGGACGCAGGCCTCTTCCCGGCAGATCGCCGCCGCGATCTTCTGCCGCGCGGCTTCCGAGTATTCGTCCAGCCCGTAGCCGACCGTGTGCGCGAGATTCGTTTCAAAAAGGCGCTGCAGGATCTCGGGGTGCGCGCCCTCCATGTAATCCGATGAAAACCAAAGCTTCTGTTCCATGCCGGGGACTCCTTTCTGTCGTCCTATATATCCTCTGATTCGTATATCAATCATTATGTTCCTTCTCGCGATGTCCCTTCCTTGCGCCTCACCACAGATCCTCTTCCCGGACCTCCGTGATGTCGCCGTCCGAAAAGCCGGCGGCCCTTAAGAAGGGTTCAATGCTCTCGCGTTTATCGGGGTAGCCGCCGTGCGCGTCCGAACCGTAGGTCAAGGGAATGCCGCGCTCAAAGAGATCGCGTAGGAATTCCCCATACTGACGCTTGAAGGTATCGGTCGCGTTCGGCGTGCGGAAGAAATGCGCGTTGCATTCGACGTATTTGTGATGCGCTTTCAGTTCGGAGGCAATGTCGTCGTTCATGGATGCCGGGATCACGGAGAAATCCTCGTACCAAAGCGCCTTGCCGATGTACCACGGGTGACCGAGAATCGTGACGCGCTCGTCTGATGCGAGATACAGCTGCTGGCGGTACCATTCCCGGATGCAGGCGTCGCGGTCCGGCGGCAGTTTTGTCGCGTACGGAACGTCCACCCGCCAATGCGCGGCACCGATCGCGTAACGGATCCCCAATGACATTAGATATTCCTTCGTCGCGGCGAGTTCGATCGCATAAGGTCCGTCCTGTTCCGGCGGAATGTAGCCTTCCCGCGTCCCGGTTTTTGCAATGTACTCAAGCCTCGGTTTTTCGATCGGCGTCAATTCCACGCCGAGCACCATCTCCGGGCAGGTTTTTCTGAATTCCAGGACGTTCGTCGAAGAGGCATTGATATCGCCGAGGAACTGCGTGTCGTTGAAATTCAAATGATCCGTGATGCCGAACCGTCTCAGCCCCTGCGCCGCGGCATTTTCCGCGATCACCGAGAGCGGCGTCTTCGCGTCGTAAGAGTATTCGCTGTGAATGTGCCAGTCTGAATGGATCATGGGTGACATTGCCGTTACCTCCTTGATAACCCCGGCTTCCGGTAAAACAACCATTTGCAACTGACAACAGTATATGCGCTTTTCCTTGTTTTTTCAATGAAAACCGTCCGTTTCATCCCTCTCCGCCGACTTTGAAACATCCGAATTCCCATAAAAAAGAAAGTCCGGTGCATCTGTAAGCACTGGACTTTCTAATGATTTCTGGTTCGGGGTCCGGACAGGCGCCCCGCCTTCCGCTCAGCGGACGGCTTCGTTCAGGATGTTCACGACCTTCCGGATCGTATTTTGGATGTCTTCGTCGGTTCCCGCTTCCCCGTCGGTAATGAAGAGGATCCCGTAGCTCCGTTTCTTCCACCGGAAATGCATTCTTGCATAATTATCCTTATAGTGTACGGTTGCTTCCGTCCCGTCGGCAAGCGTGATCGTCTCGTCCGGTTTCAGCTTCGGATCGACTCGAAGGTCCGACCGGTACGGCTCATAATTGAACCATACCCGAACGGGGCCGTCGGCGTAGGCGGCGCGGACCAGAAGGTAATTGATCAGTCCTGTGCGGGTCCCGTGCGCCTGCACCTCCGCGTGGTGCTTGATCGGCTGCAGCGACGCATCAAATCCGTTCGTGAAGCCGTCTTTTTCCAGTTCTTCATTTGATTCCAGCGGATTCCACGGTTCAAAGCCGATGAAGGCCACGGCATCGTCCCACGAATCGAAGGAATCGTACGTATTTCCGGGGGTCAAAGAATTCGCGTACATGCGCTGGAATTCGTCCCGATCGTCCCATTCTTCCCAAATGCGGATCCAGCGGGCGCTCAGTTCCGGCGAATTCACAACGATCTTCCCTTCTTTCATCCAGATCACCTCGTCATAGAGCCGCACTTCGGTAATGTCGTGACGCGCATGGAAAATGCTCGTCGTTTCCCACCCGTTTTGCAGGAGGCCGGCTTTCACGATCTTCGGCCGGACCGTCACGCTGCCCTCAGTGTCCTCCGCAACATTCACGGAG
>CAMZDH010000040.1 GCA_947305345.1 uncultured Lachnospiraceae bacterium
AGCGAAGTTCATTACCGTTCACGTCGAGGCCTGCAAAGACATCGGCGAGACTCTGGATTACATCCGTTCGTTCGGCGTCACCGCCTCGCTTTCCGTCAAGCCGAAAACACCGGTCGAAGCGGTCTTTCCGTACCTTGAAAAATGCGGTATGATCCTGATCATGTCCGTGGAACCGGGCTTCGGCGGCCAGGCTTTCATGCCCGAAGCACTCGACAAGATCCGCCTGCTTCGGCAGGAGATCGACCGCCGGAAATTGAACGTCGACATCGAGGTGGACGGCGGCATCAACATGGAGACTGTCGTGCTTTGCAAAAACGCGGGCGCGAACGTCTTCGTCAGCGGCTCGTCCCTCTTTAAGGGCGACCTCGTCGAAAACACGGCGAAGATGCGCGCACTTCTCAACTGAAATGAAAAACGCCCTTGTCAAACGCATTCTATTGATCCTTGCGGCGCTGATCGTCATCGCGGCGGCTTCCGGCTGCCGCGTTTCGGTATCGTGGCTGACGCGTGAGCACAAGGCGCTGACACAGGGGAGCCGGTACCTGACGGAATCGGAGATCCGGGTCATCGCACTCGAATACAAAGCGCGGTTCGAGCGCTATTATAAGGGCCTTCTTTCGGAAACCTTCTGGTCGCGGGAGGTCTGGGAGGGCGTCACCTGCGAAGATTTCATCAAGGACCATTACATTTTGGAGGAAGCGCGCGCTCTCCTTTATCTCAACGCGCGTGCCGAGGAAGAGGGGCTGATCCTCACGGACGCGAGGAAGGAAGCGATCCACGCGCTTTCGTCCGCCTTTTATTCGGAACTGTCCGAAGACGAGCGCGCTTATCTTAACTGCAGCGCTTCGACGGTCGAAAGGGTGCTGCTTCTGTATGAGACCGCGGCGGAGGAGATCGAAAAGCTCGCGGAAGGCAAGCACCTCGAAGTGAGCGACGAAGAGTCCCGCGTGATCGACATATCGGTCCTGCACGTCAAAGACGTAGAAACCGCGTCGCTTCTTCGGGAACGCGTGCTGAAGGGCGAAAACTTCGCGGCGGTGGCCCGGGCGAACACCCTGGACGCAAAGATCCAGTATTCCGTGTCGCGGGAAGACCTTCTGCCGGAGATCGCGGACGCGCTGTTTTCCCTGAAGGAAAGCGAGATATCCGAAGTGATGCCGATCGCGGGCGAATATTACGTTTTCCGCCTCGACAGCGACTACAACGTTCTCCTTTCCTCGGCCGGCAAACGCAACCTCCTCGCGGCCAGGCGTTATGAAAACTGGGAACCGCTTTACAAAGAATACCTTCAGGATCATCCCGAAAAACTCAATATGTCCTTCTGGAACGCATTGAAACTTGACCTTTCCGGAGATTTTACGGATCATCGTCTGTTCGAACGGCTTTCCGGCACATCTTTGTAAAAAATCGTAAAAAATCATTAAAAAATGCTTGTTTTTTCCGTAATCGCTCTGTAAAATATGAAATAGTAAGCGGTTTCCGGAAAAACAGTTTATGAATGCAACAAAACGCCGGTGGATGCTGTTTGCCGGTCTGGTCCTGCTCGTCGTTCTGATCTCAGTGCTCGGCAGGATCTTCAGCTGCGGCGACGGCGCCGAGCCTTCTTTTTCGCGCGCGGTCACGGAAGAGGAAATCTCCGCGTCCGAAGAGACCGCGGCAGCGCGGCTGATCTATGTGTACCTGACCGGTGCCGTCCGGTCACCGGGTCTCTACGCGCTTTCGGAAGGCAGCCGTCTTTATGAGCTTTTGGAACAGGCGGGCGGGTTTTCAGAAGACGCGGACCGTGACGCGGTGAACCTTGCGATCCCGGTTTCGGACGGGCAGCATATCCGCGTTCCAAGGATCGGCGAAACCGTGGAAAACGCGGAAGCGTCTGACGAAACGGTCAACGTGAATACCGCGGACAGGGCACGTCTCATGACGCTGCCGGGTATCGGGGAAGCCAAGGCGGACGCGATCATCGCGTACCGCAGGGCGCATGGCGCGTTTCAGGCCGTGGAAGACCTCCTGCAGGTCTCCGGGATCGGCGAAGCGATCTTGTCGCGGATCCGCGGCAGGATCAGGATTTAGGGGTAGATATGACAAAGATTCTGGTAGTGGACGATGAAAAGATGATCGTGAAGGGGATCCGTTTTTCCCTTCTTCAGGAAGGCTGGGAGGTCGACGAAGCCTTTGACGGCGAAGAAGGGCTCGAGAAAGCCCGGAAGACCGAATACGACATGGTGCTTTTAGACATCATGCTCCCGAAGATGAGCGGACTCGAGGTCTGCCAGCAGGTGCGCGAATTCTCCCGCATGCCGATCATCATGCTGACCGCGAAGGGCGATGACATGGACAAGATCCTCGGCCTGGAATACGGCGCGGACGACTACATCACCAAGCCCTTCAACATTCTGGAAGTCAAAGCCCGCATGAAGGCGATCATGCGGCGGAACCGCTTCATCGAGGAGAAGGATAAGGGCGCGTCGGACGGTCTGGTCCGCGTACAGGATCTGGTGCTCAATACGGAAAACGAGACGGTTTACGCCGGCGGGCGCGAGGTCAAGGTCACGGCGAAGGAATTCGACGTCCTGCACCTCCTTGTCACGCATCCGAACAAGGTATACAGCCGCGAAAAGCTGCTGGAGCTCATTTGGGGCGCGGATTATCCGGGCGACGCGAGGACCGTCGACGTGCACGTCCGCCGGCTCCGCGAAAAGATCGAGGACAATCCCAGCATTCCGAAATACGTTCAGACCAAATGGGGCGTAGGATACTATTGCAAGGATGAAAAAGCTGTTTAATTCCCTGAGGTTTCAGATCGCGCTCAGCATTTTACTGACGGGCATTGTGGCGATACTCCTTCTGCACGTCATCGTGGTCAACACCTATCAGAACAATCTCATCAACCAGCGGACCATCGACATCCATCAGCGCTGTACGGTCATCGCGAATACGCTCGGGGAGCGGGAGAGCATCCAGAGCGCGCTGACGGCCGAGACGAACGATGTCATGAACTGGTACTCCGAGGCGTACGGCGGGCGTTTCCTCGTCGTCGACGCCAATTACCGCATTTTACTGGATACTTATTCGGCCGACGTCGGGAAGAACTGCATTTCCGACGCCGTTTTTTCCGCGTTTCTGGGGAAGGAATACCAGTATTACAACGCGGCGACAGGCTTTTTGGAATTCGTCCTGCCGGTGACGAACCTGGGGACGGACGGAAAGCAGATCACCGCCGCACTGATCTGTTCCTCCGATACCGGCTGGATCCGGACGAGCCTTAGGAAGGTCGAGCAGGCGATGCTGTTCGTTGAGGGGATCCTCCTCGTCATCTTCACCGTCGCTTCGATCTACGTTTCCTACCTCATGACGCGGCCGGTCAAGAAGGTGTCCTACGAACTTGAAAAGGTCAAGGTCGGACACTTTGATCAAAGACTTTCAGAGCTCCGTTCCTACAATGAGATCAACGAGATCACGGACGCGGCCTCGCACATCATTGACAGTTATCAGAGAATGGAGCGTTCCCAGGAGGAATTCGTCTCCAACGTTTCGCACGAGCTTCGGACGCCGATGACGTCGATCCGCGTGCTGGCAGATTCGCTGATCGGTCAGAAGAACATCGACGAAAGCGTTTATCAGGAGTTTTTAAGCGACATTTCGGTCGAAGTGGACCGCGAGACCCACATCATCGACGACCTTCTGTCGATGTCGCGGCTCGGGAACGCTTCGGAAAGCATGAACATTTCGACGGTCAAGATCAACGACTTCGTCATGGACATCCTGAAAACGGTCCGGCCCATCGCGGAAAAGCGGAACATCGAGCTCGTCTACGAGTCCTTCCGGAACGTGACGGCCGACATCGACGCGGTCAAACTCAGCCAGGCCTTCTCGAACCTGATCGAAAACGGCGTCAAATACAATGAGGACGGCGGATACGTCAAGGTCTCGCTGGACGCGGACCACGAGTATTTCTACCTGCGGGTCGCGGACAACGGCGTCGGCATCCCAGAGGACGCGCTGCCGCACATTTTCAACCGGTTTTACAGGGTCGACAAGGCCAGGAGCCGCGAGACCGGCGGCACCGGACTCGGGCTTTCGATCACGAAGCAGATCATTCTGCTCCATCACGGCGTGATCAAGGCGGAGAGCAAGGTGAACGAAGGCACGACCTTTACGGTCCGCATTCCGTTAAAGCACACCTCGCCGGAAGGAGGAGACTGACATGAAACGACGCTTTCAGGTGCTGATCGCCTTGCTTCTATCGGCGCTGCTTTTCGGCTGCGTCGCGGCCTGCGGAGTGACAAACGCACCGGACGCGCAGCAAAAGGACGGGTTTTACCTGTATTTCCGCGACGCGACGAGCCGGGAGCTCCATCCCGTCGAAGCGGTCCTCGACAATACGCTGTCCTTTGACACGCGGCTTTCCTCGGTCTGGCTGTCGCTCATAGGCGGCGGAGACCGTTCGGATTACACGAGCCCGGTGCCGCAGGGGCTTTCGATCAAGAATTACGCATTGAACGAGCAGAACCTGATCTTCAACTTTTCTGCGGCCTACGGAACGCTTTCCGTACAGCAGGAGGTGCTGCTCAGGGCTTCTCTCGTTAAGACGTTTACGCAGTTTCCCGAGGTCTCGACGGTCGAGATCCGTGTCGAGGATCAGCCGCTTTCGAGGGCTGACGGCAGTTACGTCGGACCTGAAAAGGCCGCGGATTTCGTCGACCTTCTGGGCTCCGGCCTCAATGCGTACGCGGAAGCGTCCGTGACGTTCTATTATACGAACGAGCCCGGCGACTGCCTGATCCCCCTTGAAGAAGAGGTCCGTTACAGCAACGCGGTGCCGCTCGAGCAGGCGATCGTCGAAAAGCTGATCTCAGGGCCGTCCGCGGAAGGATATTACAGGACGCTGCCGGCGGAACTCAACCTCCTGTCGGTCTCGACGCGGGGCGGCGTCTGCTACGTCAATTTCGACAGCGCGATCCTGAAGGAACTCGTGGTCTCAAAGCCGGAGATCGCCGTTTATTCGATCGTGAACACGCTTTCCGGCATCAACGGGATCAGCGCGGTCCAGATCTCCGTCAACGGGTCGACGAACGTCTCCGTCATGGAGCAGGTCGATCTTTCCAAACCCCTTTACCGGACTTCCGATTACGATGAGCCTGAAAAGGAAACGCTTCAGGAGACCGGCACAGAAGAAACGTCTTCGGAATCCGAATGACGCCCGCGCAGGCGCGCATTTTCCCAAAAATACAACTGAAAAGGAACGCATATGAAGCGACCGCTGTTGCTTGCAGCAGCCGTCCTGGCTTTTGGGATCTACGCGTTATCCTTCTTTGAGGCAGGCAGCCGTTTGCTTTTCGGCGCAGTGCCTCCGCTTCGCGCGTCCATGGAAGAAACGGGAGAGGAGTTTATATCCGGGGAGCTTATAGGGACCGTGACGGCGGTCCGTTTCCGGGAAGAGCGGTTTTTGCTCACGGTGAAAAGCGCTCTGCACGGCAAGGTGCAGGTGTATCTTCGGGGCACGGCGGAAGAGATCCGCGCGCTGATCGGAAGTGAAGCAAACTTTCAGGGGTCGTTTTTTCTCTATGAGGCGGAGACGAACTTCGGGGGCTTTTCCGTCCGTGACTACTTTGACCGGCAGGGAATCTTCCTCGCGTTTACCGCAGAATGCGGTACGGTCCTGAACCCGGGGAGGCGGTATCTTCAAAAGGCCCTCTTTACGCTCCGGAGCCGGCTGAACGAGACGCTTCGCTTATACTCCAAGCCGGAAGACTACGGCTTTTTCTTAAACGTTCTTTTCGCGGACCGCACGGCAATGCCGGAGGAGGAGCGGAACATTTACGAACGGCAGGCGCTTCAGAACGCGCTTTCGTCTTCGGGGATGCTGCTTGGCGCCGTCGCGCTCGGGATCTTTGAGTTTATACGGCGGCGCACGCTGAAGAAATGGATCCCGGCGTTTTCTGCCGGTCTGTTTCTTTTTCTTTACGCCGGGATCGCGGCGCTTTCCAATAACGCGCTTCGCGACCAGTTTCTTAACCTGAATAAAA
>CAMZDH010000041.1 GCA_947305345.1 uncultured Lachnospiraceae bacterium
GGGCTTTTATTTGTGAATACCACCAGAATACGCTTGCCTATGGACAAATCAAAAACCTTGCGGCTGAAATATTCCGTTTTTCCCTGAAAACAGTTTTCAATTCACGTTGCCCGTGCTATATTTTTATCATCCTATTTGACGGGAGGTTTTTTATGCCCGGTCCCGGAGGCGGCCTCGGTCCGCGCGGTTTTCTCACCGATGAAGAGAAGCAGAACAAGCCGAAAGTTACCGGCAAGCTGCTGAAACGCATTTTATCCTATCTGAAGCCCTACTGGTTCCAGTTCCTTCTCGTTTTCATCACGATCCTGATCGCGGCGCTCGTCGGTCTTCTGCCGTCGATCCTGACGGGAAAGATCGTCGATAACGCGCTGGTGGGCAAGGACCTCGCGCTCCTCATCAAGCTTTTGCTGATGGCGTTTGGCGCGCTCGCGGCGAGCCAGATCATCGGCGTCATCGAAAGTTATATCAATGCCTGGATCGCCCAGAAGATCATCTACGACATGAAGAACCAGATGTACAAGCATCTGCAGTCCATGCCGCAGTCGTTCTTCACGACCGAAAAGCAGGGCGACATCGTGACGCGCATGAATACGGACATCAGCGGCGTGAGTTCCGTCATCAGCGGGACGCTCGCCCGGATCGTCAGCAACACGGCAACCGTCGTCACGACGCTCGTCGCGCTGTTTACGATGAGCTGGAAGCTCGCGATCGTCGGCATCGTCGTGATCCCGTTTCTGATCATTCCGACGAGAAGCGTCGGCAAGACGCGTTTCAAGCTCCTGAAAGAAAGTCAGGAAAAGAACGACGAGATGAACCAGGTCATCAACGAGACCCTGTCCGTCAGCGGCGCGATGCTCGTGAAGCTTTTCAACCGGGAGGAACGGGAATACGCGAATTTTGTCCGCGTCAATGACGACGTGACGAAGATCTCCTTAAAGGAACAGCGAAGCGGCAAATGGTTCATGGTCGCGCTGGGCATGTTTACCCAGCTCGCTCCGCTCCTCATCTACTTCGCGGGCGGTCTCTTCATCATCCGCGCATGGGATCCGGCGCTGACCGTCGGTACGATCACCGCGACCGTCGCCCTCGTGAACCGCCTCTACCGTCCGGTCGAAGCGCTCTTGAACGTCGGCGTCGACTTCACGCGTTCCCTTGCGCTGTTCACCCGCATTTTCGACTACTTAGACCGTGAAAATACGATCGTCTCCCCGGAAAACGGTCAGAAACCGGCGGTCAAGAACCAGCCGGTCGTCTACGACCACGTGCGTTTCCGCTATCTCGAGGAAAAGCCGCTTTTGGAGGACGTTTCCTTCACGGTGCCCGGCGGCAAGATGTACGCGATCGTCGGCCCGTCCGGCTCCGGAAAATCGACGATCGTCAATCTTCTGCCACGGCTCTATGACGTGAACGGCGGCGGCATCAGCATTGCCGGCGTCGACGTCCGCGATTTCGACCTCGACTACCTCCGTCAGCACATCGGCGTCGTCACGCAGGAAACGTACCTCTTCAACGGCACGATCCGCGAAAACCTGCAGTACGCAAACGAAAACGCGACGCAGGAGGACATTGAAAACGCCTGCAGGATCGCGAACATTCACGACTTCATCGCCGCGCAGCCCGAGGGCTATGATTCGCCCGTCGGAAACCGCGGCTTAAAGCTCTCCGGCGGCGAAAAACAGCGGATGTCGATCGCCCGGATGATCTTAAAGGATCCGGACATTCTGATCCTCGACGAAGCGACTTCCGCGCTCGATTCCATCTCGGAAAACGCGATCCAGGACGCCCTCGAACGGGTCATGGCCGGGCGTACCAGCATCGTCATCGCGCACCGGCTGTCGACGATCTTAAAAGCCGACCGGATCCTCGTCGTCGCGAACGGCAGTATTCAGGAACAGGGAACGCACGAAGAACTGCTTGCGCTGAACGGCATTTATCGGGAACTCTACGAAACGCAGTTCCGGAAAGCCATTGAATATGAAAAAGAAAAGGAAGAAGAGACGCGTGAAAAGTAACCCCGGCGGGGTCACGTTTCCCGATTGAAGACCTGTTTCACATATTTCCGGCCGCCGATCAGAATGACGACCGCCGCGGCCACCAGGGAAAGCAGGTAGATCATCAGCGTCTTTTCCGTGGAGACCGCGATCGCGACCGCGCCGCCCGTGATCTGGCCGATGAGCAAGCCGGTCGTATTGGAGATCAGATACACGCCGTTGTAGCGGCCCTTCATGTCGTTCGGCACGTAGGCCTGCGTCGTGGACGTCCGGATGTTGTAGGCAATGCCGAGCGACAGCCCGATGAAGAAGCAGGACAGGCGCATGATCCAGAGGCCGGTCAGGAGATAGAAAGCCTCGAAGAGCGACGCCGCGATCAGACAGATCACAGAGATCCGGTATTTCCACTCTTTCTTGAGCCGCCACTTGTAATTGATGAACGCGGCGACGATCCGCCCGACGATCATGAAGCCCCAGACCGTCATAAAGGCCACTTCGCCATTCACGTACGTATTGCGGAACCACGGCAGCGTCACGACGTACGACGCGCCGCCCGCGACCGCATTCAGCATAAAATACAGGGTGATGAGGAACAGCCCCTTCTCCCGGAACGTATAGCGGAAGCCCTCCTTGCTGTCTTCGATGTATTTTCGGAACGAATAAGAGGGTTTTTCACGGATCTCAAGCGCCGATTCGACGTCGGAGATCCGCGTCTCGAAAATGGCCGCAATCACGAAGCTGCCCGCGTTGAGGAGCAGGATCGGCAGGATCCAGAACAGCTTGTACAATGCGGTCGCGAGCGGCACCATCGTATACGAGACCATATCGATCGTGCTCGACACGGAATACGCCTTTTCGTAGTTCCCCTCCGGGATCAGCATGGGATAAAAGCTGTTGAATGCGACCATGTAAAAACTGTTGATCGCGCCGATGACGAATACCACACCGAGAAGGAACGGCATACTGAACCATCCCATCCAGATCGAGAGCGCGAGCACAACGAACAGCACCGCGGACAAAAAGTCCAGCATATAGATCGTCCGCCGGCGGGAGAACCAGTCGAGTAACGGTCCCGCGACGAACGGCATCAGGATCTGCGGCAGCGTGTACAAAAAGACCATCGTGCCGTAAAGGAAGGTGTTGTTGGAATAGTCCAGCGCGAACAGGCTGACCGCAAAAATCGCCATCTGGTTGCCAAACATGGAGACCATGCTGCCAACCGTGATGATCGAGAAATCTTTTGTCCAGAGCCCTGACTTCTTTCGCCCTTTCATCCTGCGCTACCCTTCCGTGACGCTTTGCATAAACATAGCGTATATTATACTCTATCGTTCACAAAAAGGCAAGAATGGCAGGCGGCGGGCACAGAACGGGCGGCCCTGCCGGACCGCCCGTACAAACCAGTATTTCATCTGTCAAACGACGCTCATGTGTCTGCCTTCTCCGCCTCTGCCGCCTTCTCTTCCACAGCCTCGACGGACTTTTTCTTCTTCCAGGCGTTCAGGCGGGCGTAGAATTCGCCATAGGCCTCTTCGTACATGCGGTTGAACGTCTCGTCCTCGCCGCGGTGAAGCGCGGCCGTGTAATCGTGAGAAAGCGTCACCTGCTCGGGGTAGATACGAACGAGCACGGCAAGCCCGATGTTCGAACAGATGTCGGAAATACGTTCCATGTCTGTCATGATATTTTGGAAAATGCTATCGATCTCGACCCGGCATTCGCCGAGCGTGAGGCGTGTGAGGTGGTGGGCGCGGATGGTCTCGATCATATCGTCGACGACCTCCTCGAGCGGCTCGACCGAGCGGGCGGCCTCCGGGGAACGGTGGTAAACGGCTTCCCGCGCATTGGACATGACGCGGTCCAGAAGGTCCTTCAGTACACCAAATTCATATACGGCCTCTTCACTGAAGAGCAGGTCCTCATCGTGCAGGGCCTTCGCCTCCTCCGCGAGGTTCATCGCATGGTCTCCGAGGCGCTCGAATTCGGACGTGATCTTGTAATACTCCGTCATGATTGCAACGTGTTCTTCCTGCTTGATATAGGGCGAAAACTCGACGAGGTAGTTGCTCAGCCGGTCGGCGAATTGGTCAATTTCCTCCTCTTCCGCTTCAATATGACGGTGGACGTTTTCATCGTATTTGAAAAGCAATGCGTATGCGGCGTCGATGTTTTGCTTCGCGGCATCGAACATCGTGAGCAAGGCATCATAGGCGGAGCGGAACGCGATCGCGGGCGTCCGGTAAAAGTTCGGGTTCAGCGCTTCAAACTTCTCCTGATAGCGGCTGACCGGCTCCTTGTCATTCTT
This sequence comes from uncultured Lachnospiraceae bacterium, assembly GCA_947305345.1. Lineage (GTDB taxonomy): Bacteria > Bacillota > Clostridia > Lachnospirales > Lachnospiraceae > UBA1267. The sequence goes on from CAMZDH010000041.1 coordinate 4,297, forward strand.
TACAAGCTTCCGGCTCGCCTTTTCAAGAAGCGGCGCCATCGGCAGCAGCACCAGCGCCGCGCCGATATTGAAGATGGAGTTCGTATTGGCGATCAGGCCGCTCGTCGCGGTCTTATCCCAGATGAATTCGAGTCCGCCAAGCGCGTGAACGATTAGGATCACGGTCAGGACGAGCACGGCTTTGCCCACGTTGAACAGCAGATTCAGCATGCCGACACGCTTGCCGTTTGCCTTGACGCCGATCGAACAGATGATGCAGGTGACCGCGCTGGAGCCGATGTAAATACCGAGAAGCACCGCGTAAATGCCGCGGAATGCCAGTGCGCCGGTCGTCGAAAAGGCCTGCACGACACCGACGGTCGCGGAAGCGCTCTGCAGAATGAAAGACAGTACGGCACCGACGGCCGCGCCGATCAGCGGATTGTCGCCGATCAGGACGAACGCGCCGTCAAATAGGCCGAGTTTTGTCAGCGCGCCTGCGGCGTCGGTCATACTGAGGAGCCCGGTAAACAACACGCCGAAGCCCATCAGGATCGTGCCGATCGACTCTGACTTTTTCGCCTTGATGAACATGATGAACACAATGCCGATGATGAGCGCAATCGGCGCGAGGGTGGAAGGTTTGACAAATTCGATCCAGGAAGAAGCGCCGTCACCGCCCACGTCCAGGAGCCGGATGATCTGGCCCGTAATCGTGGTGCCGATGTTTGCGCCGATGACAATGCCGACTGCAGATTTTAAGGAAATGACGCCTGCGGCCACGAGGCCCGCCGTCAGGATGGTCGTCGCGTTGGACGACTGGATCAGGGCCGTCACGACGATGCCGAGAAGGAACGCCTTCAAAAGATTATTCGTGACGCGTTCGAGAATGCGTTTCAGCACGCCGGACGAATTGTCCTTGAGTCCGCTGCCCATCAGCCGCATGCCGTACAGGAACAATGCAAGTCCGCCAAGAAGTGATATGCTGCTAAGTACGTATTCCATGAAATCCCCTCGTTTTTTTCATCCTATAACGCCATGATATTTATACCACAAAGACTCAAATGGTGTCAACGAAAAGACTTTGATGGACTGTCATAAAAAATGTATACAAATTCATAATTCAGTGCTATATTTTGTCTATACTTTTCAACCCTCAGGAGGTACCCGATGGATCCCAACGTTCGTCCCGAAAGCATGCAGCGCATTACGACGCCCGAACTCGCAAACGCGTTTATTGAAGAACAGGTGAAGGCGCTCCGTGCCCAGATCGGCAAGGAAAAAGTCCTGCTCGCGCTCTCCGGCGGCGTGGACTCCTCCGTCGTTGCGGCGCTGCTCATCAAAGCCGTCGGCGATCAGCTCACGTGCGTCCATGTGAATCACGGCCTTTTACGGAAAGGCGAGCCCGAACAGGTCATTCGCGTCTTCCGCGAGGAACTCGGCGCAAACCTCATCTACGTCGACGCCGTAGACCGCTTCCTCGATAAACTGGCCGGTGTCTCCGACCCCGAAACGAAGCGGAAGATCATCGGCAAGGAATTCATTGATGTCTTCGCCGAAGAAGCCCGCAAACTGGAAGGCATCCGCTTTTTAGGCTATATCAATCCCTTCATTGCGCTGGAAAGAGAGCTGTATCAGGAAGCTCATGAAAAGGGATATCTTGTAAAAAACGATAAAGGTGAGGACTATCTGGTCACCATCACCACGTTCCCGGCTGCA
>CAMZDH010000042.1 GCA_947305345.1 uncultured Lachnospiraceae bacterium
TTCTTCAGCACTTCGTCGATGATCGAAAGGAACCGGTCGAAGTCCTTCGGATCCGTGCCCTTCGCGGTGACCGTGAAGTCGGGCTCCCGGTAGCCGGAGTCGTAGCCGCCGTAAATGTCGTCGCCGATGCCGGCGTCCAGAAGCGCTTTCTTGATCGGCGCGCCCGGCGCGTTCAACAGCGCGTAGCCGAGCACCTGGAACGCGAGATACCCCACCGGGTCAAAGAGGTTGTCCATCGCGCGGGCATACTGGAAGACGGAATGGCCTTCCTCTTCTCCCGCCGCGACGTTATAGCTGCATTCGACCCGTTTGACCGCCGTAAACGGCTGCGTCTTCGGAATGTCCGTCTTGGGGTCGATCGCGTCGTACTTTGAAAGATACGCTTCGTCGAGCCAGTTCAGCCGCTCGGTGAAATCCATGTCGCCGTACAGGAAAATGAACGAGTTTGCAGGATGATAATAGCGCTGATGGAACGCGATGAACTGATCGTAGGTGAGGTCCGGGATGAACATCGGATCGCCGCCGGAAACGACTTCATAGGTCGTGCCCGGATAGAGCGCCCCCGTCATCGCGTGCTCCAGCACCGTGTCGGGATCGGAAAACGCGCCGCGCATCTCATTGTAAACGACGCCGTTGTAAATGATCTCCCCGTCGGGGCGGTCGAGCTCGTAATGCCACCCCTCCTGCTTTAAGATCTTGTCGGTCTTATAGATGTTCGGATGCAGGACCGCGTCCATGTAGACGGACATCAGGTTTCTGAAATCCTGTTCATTCCGGCTCGCGACCGGGTACATCGTCTTGTCAGGCCAGGTCATCGCGTTCAAGAACGTATTGAGCGAGCCTTTCAACAACTCGATGAAGGGATCCTTCAAGGGATACTTGTCCGAGCCGCAGAGCACCGAATGCTCCATGATGTGCGGCACGCCGGTCGAATCAAACGGCGTCGTCTTGAAAGTGATCGAAAAGACCTTGTTGTCGTCCGCCGTCTCGAGAAGGATCAGCTTCGCGCCGGATCTGACGTGGCGAAGGCGGTAAGCGGTCGCCTGGATCTCCGCCACTTTCGTCGTTTCCAGGAGTTCATAGGTTTTCGGAATGTTCATGTTCAAATTCCTTTCTGTTCCGGGGTTTCCCGTCCCTGTATATTTCATTTTGCTTTAATCTTTCTTTGCTGCGTCCTTTATTGGGACCCGGAGGACGTCGCCCGCTTCCGGCACTGTCGAAAACGCGACGGAAAGCGCTTCGCCCGCGTGCGGCGCGCTGTCCGTTTCCTCTCCTTCCGCGTTCCGGATCGAAAGGACGGTCACCGGGACGTCCCGGCCGTCCGGTTTCATGATCTCGGCCGCGCCGCTCTTTAAGAACTTGTTTTTCTGCGTGAACAGCGCCCTGCCGTCCCGCACGGCTTCGACGGTGCCGAGGTAGACGTAATTCCGCTGATATGCCGTCCCGTCGCTCGCGCCGCTTTCCGGCCGCCCGTAGAAGAATCCGGTCGAAAAGGCCCGTACCGTGCATTTTTCCACCTCGGCGCGGTAATGCGGAAGCCGTGCCGCGTATGTTTCGGGGTCCTTGAACAGGTCGTCGATCGCCTGCCGGTAGGCGCGTGTCACGGTCGCGACGTAGAGCGCGGTCTTCATCCGCCCTTCGATCTTCAAGGAATCGACGCCCGCTTCGACAAGATCCGGCAGGTGGTCGATCATGCAGAGGTCCCTTGCGCTTAAGATGTACGTGCCGCGCGCGTTTTCCTCGATCGGGAAATACTCGCCCGGACGGCTTTCTTCCTCGAGCCGGTACGAATAACGGCAGGGATGCGCGCACGCGCCGCGGTTCGCGTCCCGCCCGGTCAGGAACTCGGACAGGAGGCAGCGTCCCGAATACGCCATGCACATCGAGCCGTGCACGAAGGCTTCGATCTCCAGGTCCTCCGGGATGTTCGCACGGATCTCCCGAAGCTCGGCAAGCGACAGGTCCCGCGCCGCGACGACGCGGCGGGCGCCGAGCTCGTGCCAGAAGCGGAAGGTTCCGTAATTCAGGTTGTTTGCCTGCGTGGAGACGTGAAGATCGGTTTCGGGGAGGATCTTGCGCGCCAGCGTGAAAAGCCCCGGATCCGAAATGATCAGCGCGTCCGGCGAAACGCCGCGAAGCTCCTGGAAATACGCCGCCGCCTCCGAAAGATCGGTGTTCCTCGCGAGAATGTTCGCGGTGACGTAGACCCTGACGTGACGGTCGTGCGCATAGCGCACCGCGTCCGCAAGTTCCTCCGTCGTGGCGTTATCCGCTTCGGAACGGAGGCTGAACGCCTCTCCGCCGATGTAAACCGCGTCCGCGCCGTAGCGCACCGCGGTTTTTAAAAGCGCCGGGCTGCCGGCGGGTGCCAGCAGCTCCGGCTTTTTTGCTGTTGATAAAAAGTCCCTCATCCGGCGTTGCTTTCCGCCCTTGCCTTTTCGTATTCGCTGTGCAGATATTTCAGGATCGCTTTCGAAGACTTGTCGGAAGACAGGGTATACGTCCCCGGCGCGATCTTGCATTTGAACAGTTTCGACTGAATGAAGAAGACGACGCCGGACTCGATGATCCCTGCCTCGCGAAGCTCCCGGCCGATCGAGAGGACGCTTTCGCCCTGCGCGATCTCGATCGTATACCGGACCGCCGGCTCATTTTCCGCCGTCCGGCCGTCGTTCGTGAAGATCAGGACGCCCGCGCGGTAGGAAAGAATGCAGAGCACGACGATCATCGCGGCGATCAGGATCATGACCGCGATCTTCAGGTAATGGAACAGGTCTCCGCGGCGTTTCGCGGACCGCGCCGGTTTCCCGTTTTCCGCTGTTTTTGTGGTCTTCGCTGCCTTTGCCATACGTATAGACTCCGTTCAGTCCACTTCCAGAATGATCGGAAGGATCATCGGGTCCCGCTTCAGGGTCTGCCAGAAGTGGGCGCTGATCGCTTCCTTTAAGTCCGCCTTCAGGCGGCCGGTCTTGTTCTTCGAGAGCGCGTCGAGCGCCGCGTTTTCGGCGATCTGCCGCACTTCCTCCAGAATGTCCTCGGATCCCTTCCTGTACAAAAGGCCCCGGGTATGGATCTCCGGGCCGCTGACGAGTTCGCCGCGCACCTTTGAGACCGCGAGCGCCACGATGAGGATGCCGTTCTGCGAAAGGGTCTGCCGGTCGCGGAGCACCGAGTTCCCGATGTCGCCGACCCCGAGGCCGTCCACGAGGATGCCGCCGTGCTGGACGCTCCCCGTCACTTCCGCGTGATGCGCCGTCACAGTCAATACGTCGCCGGAATCCAGAAGAAACGTGTTTTCCTCCGGGATCCCCATCGCGAGCGCGATCTCGCGGTTCGCCTGCCGGTGATAGAATTCCCCGTGCATCGGCACCGCGTACGCCGGCCGCGTCAGCGCGTAGATCAGCTTCAGTTCCTCTTCGCAGGCGTGGCCGGAGACGTGCGTCTCGCGGTTGATGATCGTCGCCCCGCGCTTCGCGAGCCCGTTGATCACGCGGTTGATCGCCTTTTCGTTGCCGGGGATCGGACTCGACGAAAAGATCACAACGTCGCTTTCCTTCACGGTGATCAGCCTGTGCTGGCCGGAAGCGACTCTCGTCAGCGCCGACAGCGCTTCGCCCTGGGAGCCCGTCATCAGAATGCAGGTTTTCTCCTCGGGGAAATTCGCGATCTCCTCCATGTCAACGAGGACGCCGGCCGGCACCTCGAGATAGCCGAGTGACCGCGCGATCTCAATGATCTTCACCATCGAACGGCCCTCGACCGCGACCTTACGGCCCGCCTTTCCGGCGTGGTCGATGATGACCTGCACGCGGTTTAGGTTCGACGCGAACGTCGCGACCAGGATCCGCCGGTCCGGATACTGCTGGAACGCGTCCGCGAAGAATTCCGCGACCTTCTGTTCCGAGGGCGTGAATCCCGGCCGGAGCGCGTTCGTCGAGTCGGACAGAAGCGCAAGCACGCCTTTTTCGCCGAGTTCGCCGAACCGCTGCAGATCCGCCGGCATTCCGTGGAGCGGCGTATAATCGATTTTGAAATCGCCTGTATGCACGATGACGCCGGCCGGCGAATGGATCGCGAACGCCACGGCGTCGGTAATGCTGTGATTGATGTGGATGAACTCCACCTTGAAATCCCCTGCGGCAGCGGTCTCGCCCTCTTTGACGACGATCCGTTCGACGCTCTCCAGCATGCCGTGCTCTTCCAGCTTCGTCTCGATGATCGCCATCGTGAGCCGCGTCGCGTACAGCGGCACGTTCAGTTCCCGCAGAACGTACGGGATCGCGCCGATGTGGTCCTCGTGCCCGTGGGTGATGAAAAAGGCCTTGACCTTTTCCCGGTTCTCATGAAGATACGTGATGTCCGGGACGACGAGGTCGATGCCCGGCATGTTGTCGGACGGAAACGCCAGTCCGCAGTCTACCACGATGATGGACTCGCCGCATTCAAACGCGGTCATGTTCATGCCGATCTGCTCGAGCCCTCCGAGCGGAATGATCCGGACCTCCTTTTCCGTCGTTCCGTCGTAATAATTCCTTTTCTTTTTCTTTGCCAAAATCAAAAACTCCTTTTCGTACTGTCAGGAACGGATCTCCGTGTTTTCCAGGAGTTCCGCGAACACCTTGGACAGCGCCTCTAAGGTTTCGTCGTCTTCCACCATTTCATAGACCGCCTCGGCGTCCTCCGCCGCGGAAGTGTCCTTCAGAATATAGCATTCCGCTTCGTCATCCCCGCTTTCGGCGACGAGAAGGTAATTGACCCCCGCTACCCTCGTCTCCTCCAGCACGTAAAACAATACTTCGCCTTCATCCGTCTGAAACACGATCTGCTCTTCCATGATTACCGTTCCTTTTTTCTCTGTTCCAAATAAGCCTTCAGGATCAGGCTTGCCGCCACCTGATCGACGTACTGCTTGCGGTCTTCCTTCGGAATGCCGCTCTCTTTCAGGATCTCATCGGCCTCGGCCGTCGTCAGCCGCTCGTCCATAAGCGCCACGGGAAGCCCCGTCCGGCGCTCCAGTTTTTCCTTGAACGCCGCCGTGAGAATGCTCCGCTCCGAGGGCGACCCATCCATGTGCACGGGATTGCCGAGCACGATCTCGGTGACCCCTTTCTCCCGAATGATCGCTTCGATCCTCGCGAGCGTCCGCCGGAGCTTGTTCTCCTCCTTCCGGACGATCGTCTCGAAGGGCGCCGCCGTGATCAAAAGCTCATCCGTGAGCGCCACGCCGACCGTTTTCGAACCGTAGTCCAGCCCTAAGATCCGCATTTTCCCTCACAGCTTCGTTGCAATGTAATGCTCGACCAGTTCCGACAAAAGCTCGTCCCGCTCCACCTTCATGATGAGCGCCCGCGCGCCGTTGTGGTTCGTGATGTAGGTCGGGTCTCCGGACATGATGTAGCCGACGATCTGCGTCTCGGGATTGTATCCCCTCTCGCTGAGCGCCTGATAGACGTCCCGGAGCACTTCCGCCGGGCTGTATTCCTTCTCATCCGTCTTCTGCTCCGTCTCGTCGACGACGGGAAGCTGAATGAACTGCGTCGCGTTAAAGTCCTCTCTTGCCATGCGTTTTCCTCCTGCAATGCCTGTAAACCTGAAAACCATATGCTTTAACAAGATATATTAACATTTTTTTATGGGAATGGCAAGATTTCCGCGTCTTGGGAATCAAGGCTTTTCGTGGAAGGAGGTCAGCACGGCCCGGCCGTCTTCAAAGGTGAGCACGCCGGTGTAAATGCGGTCCGGCTTTCCGCCGGGCACTGAAGCGCGGATGTATTCCCGCGTGTAGCCTTCTGCGAACCGTCCGTCCGCCGATCGTTCCTCCGTGAGCACTTCCACAACGCGGTCTGCGAAGCGCGCCTCAAAAGACTTCGACATCGTTTTTCCGAGCGCGATCATCTCTTCGCTCCGCGCCTTTTTCACTTCCGGGCGCACCTGGTCCGGCATGCGGTCCGCGCGGGT
>CAMZDH010000043.1 GCA_947305345.1 uncultured Lachnospiraceae bacterium
AGTCGCGGTCCTCGCCGCTCTCCGCTTCCGTCATCTTCTGCTTCGCGGTCACGTGCCGGACGGAATTGAGGAGGTCCCGGTAGACGATCGCATTCTCATAATCCTCCTTTAAGGAGGCTTCTTTCATTTTGGTTTTCAGCTCCTGCTCGATCTCGTGCGCGTTGCCTTCGAGAAAGCGGATCACGCGGTCGATGTTCGCGCGGTAGACTTCCGCCGGGACGTTGCCCGTGCAGGGCGCGAGGCAGAGGCCCATGTGGTAGTTCAGGCAGGGGCGGTCCTTCCCGGCGTCCCGCGGCAGCATGCGGCTGCAGGTGCGGATCGGAAACAGGCGGCGCAGGAGCTCGATCGTGTCCTTGACCGCGAAGGCCGACGTGTACGGGCCGAAATAGCGGCTCTTGTCGCGCTTCATGCTGCGGGTCATCTGGACCCGCGGATAATCTTCCTGCACGGTCACGCGGATGAAGGGATAGCCCTTGTCGTCCACGAGCATCGTGTTGTATTTCGGGCGGTATTCCTTGATGAGGTTGCATTCCAGAACGAGCGCCTCGGTCTCGGAGTCCGTGACGATGTACTCGAACCACTGAATGCGTTCCACCATCTTCTGGATCTTCAGCGTTTTCCCGCGGGACGACTGGAAATACTGCCGCACCCGGTTCTTCAGGACGACGGCCTTGCCGACGTAAATGATCTCGTCGGAAGCGTCGTGCATCAGATAAACGCCCGGCTTTGACGGGATCTTTTTCAGTTCTTCCTGAATGTCAAAGTCCGGCTTCATCGCTCTTTACAGGCGTTTCTCCTTCGCTTGGCGCTTCCGCCGGCTGTTCTTCCGCCGGTGCATCTTCCGCCGGCGCTTCTCCGGCGTCCTTTGCCGCTTCCTGCTCTTCCTTGCACTGACGGAAAATGCGCATGAACTCCTCGCCGGTGATCGTTTCCTTTTCGATGAGGTAGGCCGCGATCTTGTCCATGACGTCCCGGTTTTCGGAAAGCAGCGCCTTCGCCTTTTCGTAGGCCTCGGCCAGGATCTTCCGGACTTCCTCGTCGACTTCCGCCGCCGTCGAGTCCGCGCAGTTCATCATGCGCCGCTGCTCCAGATAAATGCTCTCCGTCCGTTCCAGCTGCATGAGCCCGAACTTGTCGGACATGCCGTAGAGCGTCACCATCGCGCGGGCATACCGCGTCGCGTTTTCGATGTCGTTCGCGGCGCCGGTCGTGACCTCGTTGAAGACGATCTCCTCCGCCGCGCGGCCGAGCGCCGTCACGATCATGTTGAGGATCTCGGTCTTGGAGTTTAAGTATTTCTCTTCCTCCGGCGTCTGCAGGACGTAGCCGAGCGCGCCCATCGTACGCGGCACGATCGTGATCTTCTGCACCGGCTCGGAGCCTTTCTGCAATGCGGTGATGAGCGCGTGTCCGACCTCGTGGTACGAGACGATCCGCCGCTCCTCCTTCGACATGATACGGTCCTTCTTTTCCTTGCCGACGAGCACGACTTCCACGGCCTCGAACAGGTCCTCCTGCGTCACGGCCACGCGGTGCTTCTTCACCGCGTTGATCGCCGCCTCGTTGATCATGTTCGCAAGGTCCGAGCCGACCGCGCCGCTGGTCGCGAGCGCGATCTCGTGGAGGTTCACGTTGTCCGCCATGTTGACGTCCTTCGAATGTACCCGGAGGATCGCTTCACGGCCCTTGAGGTCCGGCTTGTCGACGATGATCCGGCGGTCGAACCGGCCGGGCCGGAGCAGGGCCTTGTCGAGGATCTCGGGGCGGTTCGTCGCACCGAGGATGATGACGCCCTTCGAGGAATCGAAGCCGTCCATCTCCGCTAGCAGCTGGTTCAGCGTCTGCTCCCGCTCGTCGTTCGCGCCCGCGAAGACCGAGTCGCGGCTCTTGCCGATCGCGTCGATCTCATCGATGAAGATGATGCAGGGCGCTTCCTGCTGGGCCTGCTTGAAGAGGTCCCGTACCCGGGAGGCACCAACGCCGACGAACATCTCGACGAAGTCCGAACCGGACAGGGAGAAGAAAGGTACGTGCGCTTCGCCGGCGACCGCTTTCGCGAGCAGGGTCTTGCCGGTGCCGGGCGGGCCGACGAGCAGCGCGCCTTTCGGCAGCTTCGCGCCGATCTCAGTGTATTTCTGCGGATCGTGCAGGAAATCGACGATCTCCTTCAACGACTCCTTCGCCTCATCCTCACCGGCGACGTCCTGGAAGGTCACGCCCGTATTCTTCTCCGAATGCTTCTTCGCCTTGGATTTGCCGACGCCCATGAGGTCTCCGCCGGCGGTCCCCATCTTCCGGAAGAAAAGGAGGAAGACCACGATGAGCCCGATGGTCGGCAGACCGTAGATCAGAAGGTAGGTCCAGAAATCGGAGCTCTTCTTCCCCCGGAACGTCACGCCGGCGTCGAGCAGCTTCTGCACGATGGTCTCGTCCTCGATGTAGACCGTATAATACGTCTTCGCGTCGCCCTTCAGCTTGATGTTCCATTCGCTGGCGTCCACGAGCATGACTTCCTCGACCTTATTGGTCTCGATGTACTCCAGGAACTCATTATACGAGATCTCCTTGGTGAACTGGCTCGAGAGGGTGCTGCACATCCTGCCGGACGTCAGCATGATCACCACGATGATGATCAGCGCGCCGAGCAGGAACGGCCACTTCGGGCTGCCCTTGCCGTTCTCCGGGTTTTTGTTTTCGTTCTGATTGTCCAAGCCGGTACCTCCTGAATGCGATATGGCATCGGGTCATTCAATATATGTCACCCTCTCCTTAAGGAGATTTTGCGCGCGTTTGTACATGACGTTCCTGGCGATGTATCCCTTCCCGTAGACCGCGATCATCTCCGTGTTGTCCGTAAGGCCGGTCGCCTCCTGGAACTCCGATTCGTCGATCTTCCATCCGACCTCCTCATAGAGCACCTGGAAAATGATCTCGCCGCAGGCCGTCTGGTAAGCATGCGCTTCGATCTGTTCGTCGGTCACGCCGGACTGTTTCGCGAGTTCCGCATAGGTCATGCCGTACTGCGTGTACGCGCTGGCGTCCAGCGCTTTTTTCGCGTAATTCGCCGCGGCCTCCGGGACGTTCTTCACGACGTCCATCTCCGAGATCGCTTTGACGATCTCGTTCCGCACGTAATAGTCGTAGTAGTTGTCGTAAAAATGTTTCCGGACGTCCTCGACGGTGTTCAGGCCGAAAACGCCGGTGAGTTCCGTGATCTCCGACTGCTTTTTCTCGACGAACTCATCCGTGAAGGCTTCCTTGATCGAATTGATCTTCACCGCGAAGACCGCGTCCTTGCCGGCAAGGTCCGCGTTGGTGTAGGGGTCCGGGAACGTCACTTCGACGTCGAATTCGTCTCCGGTCTCATGACCGATGATCTGCGTCAGGAAATCGTCGATGAATTCGTTCGAACCCGCCGTCACCTCATGATTCTCCGCCGTGCCGCCGTCGAATTTGACGCCGTCCACGGAGCCGGAATAGTTGATGTTCACAAGGTCGCCCGCAATGATTGCGCGGTCCGTGACCTCGTCCGCAAGTTTAGTCTGGATCTCCTTCACCACATAGTCCGCATAGGAATCGGAAATGCGCTCGGCGTAGCTCTTGCTGATCTGAATGTCCGCAAAATCAAGACCTTCCACGCATTCTGCCGCAGTCATGCCTTTCAGATACCCGTAGTCGTCCAGGATCCCTGTGAAATCCGGGTCGTACGTGCCCGCGTTATTCTCTGCGGTCGTCTCTTCCGGGGCCGTGGTCTCCGTGTCCTTTTTGCAGCCCGCGAGCGCGGTCATCACGACAAGCAGCGCAAGCGTCCGTGTCAAAAACTTCCTCATGGTCCTTCCTCTCTTTTCGCGGGTCATCCGCGCATTTCGATCGAGGGTCCGCCGGTGCCGTTCACGTACGCCTTCGTGATGGTCACGCGGCCGATGTTCGGGTCCTTCGGGATCTCGAACATGATGTCCAGCATGATCTCCTCGATGATCGAGCGCAGCGCACGCGCGCCAGTATCCTTCTTCAATGCTTTTTCAGCGATCGCCTCGTACGCGTCCCCGTCGAACTGAAGGTCCACTTCGTCCATATTGAGGAGCTTCTGGTACTGCTTGATGATCGCGTTTTTCGGCTCCTTTAAGACGCGGATCAGCATGTCCTTCGTCATCGGCGTCAGGGAAAAGACGACCGGAAGGCGCCCGATGAATTCCGGAATCATGCCGAATTTCCGGAGGTCTTCGGTCTCCACGTACTGTAAAAGGTTCTTTTCGTTGTCGTATTTGTCCTTCAGATCCGCGCCGAAGCCCATCGAGGACTTCTCATTGAGGCGTTCCTTGATGATCTCTTCGAGATCCGGGAACGCGCCGCCGCAGATGAACAGGATGTTCTTCGTGTTGACGGTCTCCAACGGGACCATCGCGTTCTTGGAGTTCGCGCCGACCGGCACTTCGATCTCCGCGCCCTCCAGGAGTTTCAACAGGCCCTGCTGCACGGATTCGCCGCTTACGTCCCGCTGCGTTGCATTCCGCTTCCTGGCGAGCTTGTCGATCTCATCGATGTAAATGATGCCGGTCTCGCAGCGCGCGACGTCGTTGTCCGACGCGGTGAGGAGCTTCGTAACGACCGATTCGATGTCGTCGCCGATGTAGCCGGCTTCGGTGAGCGCGGTCGCGTCGGCGATCGCGAGCGGCACGTTCAAAAGCCGCGCGAGCGTCTTCACGAGGAAGGTCTTGCCGTAGCCCGTCGGACCGATCATCAGCATGTTCGACTTTTCGATCTCGATGTTCTCGTCCTTGTTGCTGAGGCGTTTGTAATGATTGTAGATCGCGACCGAGATCGCTTTCTTCGCCTGATCCTGGCCGACCACGTATTCCGAAAGGAGCTCGAAAATGCGGTGCGGCGGCGGGACGTTCTTCATGTCGATGACCGGTGCTTCCTGATTTTCCTGTTTTTTCACGCTCTTGGGCATCGGCCGGCGCCCGAGCATCGACTGGATGTCCTCCGGCGTCATGATCATCGAAAAGCCGACCGGCGGCTTCGGTTTGCCGTCCTGTTTCGCGCCGTCCTTTTCATTTTCGCCGTCCGGATGCGCGGCGACGGGCGTGTTGCCCTGCATCATCCCCGGAAGGAGCTGCGTCAGATCCCCGCCGCTCATCTGGACCGCGGAGTCGATGGACTTCTGCATGCAGCTCTGGCAGATGCACATGCCGCCCGGCATTTTCAGCATCGGACCCGCCTTGGATTCCGACCGGCGGCAGAGGTAACAGACGTCCTCGTATTTTTTCTCATTGTCGTTCGTGTTGTCTGGCATTCCTTACTCCAAAATCTTTTCAATACTGACGAGCTTCACGACCACCGTAAAGATCCTGATCGCCTCGCGGACCTCTTCGAGCGTCGCAAAGCTCGGGGCGATCCGGATGTTGCTGTCTTCCGGATCCTTTTTATAGGGATAGGTCGCGCCGGCCCCGGTCATCGTGACCCCCGCTTCCTTCATTTTCGCAACGACCTTCTTCGCAAGGCCCGGCAGCGTATTGAAAGAGACGAAATAACCGCCCGCGGGATGCGACCACGCCGCGATGCCAAGCCCCGAAAGCTCGGCGGAAAGGATCTCCTCCACCGCGTCGAACTTCGGCTTCAGGATCGCCGCGTGCTTCGCCATGTGCGCCCGGACACCGTCCATGTTCTTAAAATACCTCGCGTGCGCGAGCTGCGAGATCTTGTTGTGCCCGATGATCTGGTTCAGCATGACGTTCAGGACGTCTTCAATGTTCGCCGTGCTCGCAGCGAGCGCGGAGATCGAATTGCTCGGGAACGTGATCTTCGAGAACGAAGCAAGCTCGTAGACGAGGTCCGGATGACCGGCCTTTTCGCATTCCTCCAGAATGTTCAGGATCTCCTTCGGATGCGCGGGATCCAGATGATGGACCATGTACGCGTTGTCCCAGAAAATG
>CAMZDH010000044.1 GCA_947305345.1 uncultured Lachnospiraceae bacterium
TTATTCGATCGACTTAAACTCCGGCGAATCTGTCGAAGTCTCGATCCGGGCCTACCCCGGCATGTACGCGAAAAACGAGCGCGGCAACGTCGTCGCCTGGACCGAAGGGTCGGATCTGAACTATCCCGAACGGCTTGTGATCCTCAATATGGACACGCAGACGACGCTTGTCGTCGATGCCGAGCCGGGGGAATACGTGAAGATCCTCGATTTCATCGGCAACGACATCATTTACGGTTTCGGTTCCGAAAAGGATTCCATCGTCGCCGCGAACATCGACATCAAGCAGCTCTTAAACCACCTTGTGATCGCTTCGACGGATGAAAAGCTCGACGTTCAGCAGGAGTATTTTGCAAAGGGGTTCCTGATCGTCGACGTCGGCGTTCATGAGACGCGAGTCACGATCAGGCGCGGCGTCAAGGAATCCGCCGGCGAGGTCACGGAGATCGACGAGGACGTGCTGCTGATCACACAGAACGTGACCGGCGGCGTCGAACGCTCGATGGTCATGAGCCGTATTCAGGAGGGCATCCGGAAGGAATGGTACATACAGGTCAACAAGTCGACGAACGTGGACTCCCAGTTTTCGACGCTGACGCCCCGTTTTGAAACCTTGAAGGACGCAAATGTGATCAAGCTCCTGCACCGGCAGAAGAACATTTATTATGTCTACGGCTACGGACGGCTTCTGAATGCGGAATCGGAGCTGAATGTCGCAATCCGCGAGGCCTATGAGGTCTTCGGCGTCGTGGTCGACGAAAAGATGAACAATCTCTGGAGCCGCGGCACGCGGGATCTGATCAAGACCCTGTCGGTGCAGCCGTACCGCGCGGAAAAAGACCGGAGCGCCCTTGCGGCTTCGATCCAGGTCTTGGCGGCCCAGGAGGGCATTCAGGTCCGGGACGCCGACAAGGCGCTGGACAGCGGCTTAAGCCCGCTTTCGATCCTCGACGACGCGCTCGGCGAAGGACGGTCGATCAATCTGTACGGGTGCTCTTTGCAGGAGGTCCTGTATTTTGTCAACGCGAAGCGGCCCGTGATGGCGATCACCGGCGACCGCGAAGCCGTGGTCCTCGTCGGCTACGACCGCGACAACGTCATGATCTACGATCCCGTGACCGGCGAGACGGTCTCAATGGACATTGATGAAGCCGCTGAGTATTTTGAAGGGCTGAACCATTTGTTCGTTTCGTATAAATAACTGAAAACATCCGGACGCGCTGCTCCGGCCCCGGCGTTTCCCCGGCCTTTCACGTCTGCCCGTTCGTATGCAAGGTCTATGACAGATGGTTCCTGAAGAAAAAGAAAGCACAAGATCAAATCCGTTCCGGCAGATCGTTCTGCCGCTCATTGCGGCGCTGATATGGGGCGTCGCCTTTGTCGCTCAGAAGTATTGCACGGCCGGACCGCTCCTTTTCAACGCGGCCCGGTCGTTCGTCGCGGTCCTGTTTCTTTCGTTCGTCGTCTTCGTACGGAAAAGGTTCCGGTTCCGGCGCGTTTTCGCGGGAGAGACCCGCCAGGAAACGAAGGCGATGTGGCTCGGCGGTTTTCTGACCGGCACGATGCTTGCCGCTGCGTCGTTCTTTCAGCAGTCCGGCCTCAATCTCGGCACGGACGCCGGCAAAGCCGGATTCATCACCGCATTATACATTGTGCTCGTGCCGGTCGTCGGAATTTTCTTTAAGCGGAAGACGACCGTAAAGACCTGGATCGCGATCGTGATCGCGCTCGTCGGCCTCTACCTCATCACGGTGCCGCAGGGCACGAAGTTCACGATCGGCCCGTCCGACCTCATGGTCCTTTGCTGCACCGTGCTGTTCGCGTTTCAGATCCTGTTCATCGACCGGTATTCCGTGCGCTGCGATCCCGTGCAGCTCTCGCTCGTTCAGTTCCTCGTCTGCATGGTGGAATCGCTGATCCCGGCACTGTTCTTCGAGACGGTCACGGCCGCGCTGTTATGGGAAAATCTGCTGCCGGTCCTGTACCTTGGCGTGTTCTCCTCCGGCATCGCCTATACGCTTCAGATCGTCGCCCAGCGGGGCACGAATCCCGCGGTCGTCTCGGTGCTGCTTTCGATGGAATCCGTCTTTTCCGTCCTTGCGGGCGCGTTGCTCCTTCATGAACGGATGACCGTCAGGGAATATATCGGCTCGGCGGTCATGCTGGTTGCGGTCATCCTCGTCGCATTGAGATTCGAGCGCCGGAAGGCTAAAGCGTAAGCGTTCCTTCGCGTTTTCAGCCCCTTTTCGGCCTCCCCCTGATTTGGTGAAAAATCGGTGTCTTTCTTGAGAACCCCTTGAAAAAAGGGAAAAAGTGTGTTAATGTGCCTTTTCAGAGTGGCAGGAGTTCTTTCTATAGAGAAAAGGAGAAAAACGCATGAGGATCGGAACAGGATATGACGTGCACCGGCTGGAAGCCGGGCGGGACCTCGTTCTCGGCGGCGTGAAGATCCCCCATGAGAAGGGGCTTCTCGGCCATTCGGACGCGGACGTGCTTCTGCACGCGGTCATGGACGCGCTGCTTGGCGCGGCGGCGCTCGGCGATATCGGAATGCATTTTCCGGATAAGGATCCGGCGTACGAGGGGATCTCGAGCGTGGAGCTCCTTCGAAGGGTCGAGGGCATGGTGCGCGCGGCGGGGTACCGGGTCGTGAACGTCGATTCGACGCTGATCTGCCAGGAACCGAAGCTTTCTCCCTACAGGGAAGCGATGATCGAACACATCGCGGCGGCGCTCGGCATTGAAAAGACGCGTGTCAGCGTGAAATTCACGACGGAAGAGCACCTCGGCTTCACGGGCCGTAAGGAAGGCATCGCGGCGGAGGCCGTCTGCCTCATCGACGATCTTCCGAAAAAGCGCAGGGGGACTTCGCCGGAGATCCGGCTCGTTTAAAGGGAATACGTCATGAGCATCCGATCCTACATCACATTCGTCAAAGAGCAGATGGCCCTGATCAAGGACCGCGATCCCGCCATGAAGAGCAAGTGGGAAGTGTTTCTTTATCCCTCCTTCAAGGCGCTTAGGGCTTACGAAAAGAGCCACCGCCTGTATTTAAAGGGCAAATATTACCGCGCGCGGCGGATCTCTGAGCGCGCGGCGAGGAAGACCGGCATCGATATCCATCCGGGCGCGACGATCGGAAAGAACTTCTTCATCGACCACGGGACGGGCGTCGTCATCGGCGAAACGACCGTGATCGGCGACAACGTCATGCTGTTCCAGGGCGTGACGCTCGGCGGCAACGGGAAGGAAAAGGGCAAGCGCCATCCGACGCTCGGCAACAACGTCATGGTCTCCGCGGGGGCGAAGATATTAGGGTCGTTCACGATCGGCGACAATTCGAAGATCGGCGCGGGCAGCGTCGTTTTAAAGGAGGTGCCGCCGAATTCAACGGTCGTCGGCGTCCCCGGCATCGTCGTGAAGCGCGACAACATACGCGTCCCGGTCTCGGACCTCGACCAGATCCATCTGCCGGATCCCGTGCAGAACGAGATCGCGGCGCTGAAACGGGAGATCGAAGAGATCCGGCAGGAGATCGGGCAGCGCCCCTGAACATACAGTGAGGACAGTACCATGAAATTATACAATTCGCTGACCAAGAAAGTCGAAGAGTTCAAGGAGAACGGGCGCGAAGCGCGAGCATAAGACCGTCATGGAGATCGCCAAGTTCTATACGAAGGCCTTCTTCGAAGACTTCAATAAACTGAACATGCGCATGCCGGACGTCATCGAGCCCGCGACGAACTGCATTCCGGAATTCATCCACATGATCGAGGTGCTCCTGGAGAAGGGGTATGCGTACAAGGCCGGAGAGAACATCTATTTCGATACTTCGAAACTTGACAATTACTACGTCTTCGGCAGTCAGGCCGAGGAAGAGCTCCTCGTCGGCGCCCGTGAGGACGTGACGGAGGACGAAAACAAGCGGAACAAGAACGATTTCGTGCTCTGGTTCACGAAGTCCAAGTTCGAGGATCAGGCGCTCAAGTGGGACTCGCCCTGGGGCACCGGGTATCCGGGCTGGCACATTGAATGCTCCTGCATCAGCATGAAGCATCTGGGCGAACGCCTCGACATCCACTGCGGCGGCGTCGACAACATGTTCCCGCATCACACGAACGAGATCGCGCAGGCGGAGTCCTACCTCGGGCACAAATGGTGCAACTACTGGATGCACGTCCATCACCTGAATGACCGGAATGGCAAGATGAGCAAGTCAAAGGGCGGCATCCTGACCGTCTCGACGCTCGAAGAGAAGGGCTATGATCCGATGGCGTACCGCCTGTTCTGCCTGCAGTCGCATTACCGGAAACCGCTGGAGTTTTCCTTTGAGCAGCTCGACAACGTCGCGAACCAGTACGAGAAACTGCACCGGAAGACCCTCGAGATCGTGAAGAGCGCAGAGAACGCACCGGTGGACGAGGCGGCGTACGGCACGTACCGCCGGCAGTTCGCGGACGCGGTCGAGAACGATCTCAACACGGCTTCCGCGCTGACGGTTTTATACGACGTTTTGAAGGCGGACGTGAACGCGGCGACGAAAAAAGCCCTGATCGAGGAGTTCGACAAGGTGTTGTCCCTTTCCCTTGCCGCAGAAAGCGAAAAAACGGCCGTTTCCGGCGATTTTAAGGATTACGTCGAGAAAATGATCGAACTTCGTAAAGAAGCGAAAAAAGCCCGGAATTTTGAGGAAGCGGACCGCATCCGGAACGAACTTGCCGAAAAGGGCGTCGTCCTGAAGGATACCCGCGAGGGCACGTTCTGGGAGATGGCATGATGGTGGACGCGTTTTCAGAGATCCGGAAGGTTTTCAGCGACAGAACGTTAGACCCGAAACAACTGTCCGGGCTGACGCTTGCGTTCCTCGGAGACACCGTCTACGAAGAAGTGAACCGGAGCCTGACGGTGCTCAAGGGCGATGTCCCGGTCCGTCAGCTCCACCTCCGTTCGATCGAGCGCGCGAACGCCAGGACGCAGAGCCGGATGGCACTGCTCCTTGAAGAGTCATTTACCGAGGAGGAGGCGGCCGTCTACCGGAGAGGCCGGAACGCGGAGGTCTATACCCGCGCGAAAAACGCTTCGGTCAGTGAATATCATCACGCGACCGGACTGGAGGCGGTGATCGGATACCTGTTCCTTCTGGGCAGGACGGACCGCATTTTAGAGCTTTTAAAGACCGGCTGGGAAGCGGCCGGCGTTTTATGAACATGGCAGGCGAAAGGCGTGTGAAGGAAGAATCGATGCTCATCGGCGGGCGGAACGCGGTGAAGGAAGCGCTCGCTTCCGGCGCAGCAGTGGAAATGCTGTACGCGCTGGAGGGCGCCGGTCACGCGTTGGAAGAGGAGATCCTTTCGGCCGCAGCGGCAAAGGGGATCCCGGTGAAGCGCGTTTCAAAGGACAAGCTGAACGCGCTGTACGGAAGCGACCGCCATCAGGGGATCGCGGCCGTCCTGCCGCCGTTCCGGTACGCGGAAGTGGAAGACATGCTTTCGGAGGCGGAGGAAAAAGGCGAGCCGCCGTTTGTCGTCGTCCTCGACGGCATTCAGGAACCCTAAAATCTCGGGGCGATCATCCGCACCTCGCATCAGGCGGGCGCGCACGGCGTCATTCTTCCGAAGGACCGCGCGGCCCTCGTGACCGCGGCCGTCTTTAAGACGAGCGCCGGCGCCGTGCAGTACGTGAAGGTCGCGGCCGTGACGAATTTGGTCCGCACCGTGGAGGAACTGAAGCAGAAAGGCATTTGGTTCGCGCTCGCCGACATGGGCGGGCAGAGCCTTTACGAGGCGGACCTCAAAGGTCCCCTTGGACTCATCATCGGCAGCGAGGAAAAAGGCGCCTCGCGGCTTTTACGGGAAAAGGCCGATT
>CAMZDH010000045.1 GCA_947305345.1 uncultured Lachnospiraceae bacterium
GATCTCTTTCCGGATCTTTTGAAGCAGACCGCTTTCGACGGCGCGCGGCTCCTTTTCACGGAGCGCCAGCATGTCCCGCCCGTTCTTTTTCGTAAGATACGCGTCGGTAAAGCCCTGCCGGTTGAAGAGTTGGAACAACGTCTTTTCGTCTTCCGGATCGACCGTGAACGCTGCCTTTCCTTCGATCGTTTCCGGATGATCCAGAAGAATGTCCAGGTATTTCCGGTAGATCCCGGCCCTTAAGATCTCCGGCCGCTGCCGAAGCGAATTAAAGTCCTTTAAACTCATAAGATACGGCGCGTTCGGATCGGATAATGCCGTCCCGTTTTCCTCCTCGAACCGGTAATTCAGGCGGCAGGGCTGCGCGCAGCGCCCGCGGTTTCCGCTCCGTCCGCCGGCAAGTGACGAAAACAGGCACTGCCCCGAATAACAGTAACAGAGCGCGCCGTGGATGAAGACCTCGAGTTCGAGATCAGTCTTTTCATGGAATTCCGAGATCTCCTCTAGTGAAAGCTCCCGCGGCAGGACGATCCGCGTGACATTCAAGCCCTTGAAAAGGTTCGCCGTTCCCGGCCCGAAGACCGCGGCCTGCGTGCTGACGTGGATCGGAAGGCGCGGAAAATGCGTCGAAAGATACGCCATCAGTCCGATGTCCTGCACGATGACGCCGTCGAGCCCCGCGTCGTAAAGCGGCCGGATGAGGGGCCCGATCTCGTTTTGAAGCTCTGCCTCCTTCATCAGCGTATTCAGCGTCAGATACAGTTTTTTGCCGTGCAGGTGCGCATAAGAAACGGCCTCCAGATAATCCTCCGGAGGCTCGTTAAGCGCGTAAGCGCGGGCGCTGAAGCGGGAAAGTCCCATATAGACCGCGTCTGCCCCTGCAGAAAAGCAGGCTTTCATGACGCTTGCGTCCGCAGCCGGTGAAAGCAGTTCAATCTTTGGCTTCATAAGGGATCCCTAAATGCCGGTACGCGGCTTCCGTGACCATCCTGCCGCGGGGTGTGCGGACGAGGAGGCCGTTCTGCAAAAGATACGGCTCATAGACCTCTTCCAGCGTTCCGACGTCTTCCGAAAGCGCGGCCGCAAGCGTATCCGCGCCGACCGGTCCGCCCTGGAATTTGTCGATCATCAGCGACAGGATCTTCCGGTCGCCGGTATCGAGCCCGAGCTTGTCGACGTCCAGAAGGTCCAACGCCGCATTCGCGATCTTTAATGTGATGACGCCCTCCGACTGCACCTCGGCGAAGTCGCGGACGCGCTTTAAAAAGCGGTTCGCGAGACGGGGTGTTCCGCGGGAGCGCTTCGCGAGCTCGGCGGCGGCCTCCGGTTCGATCCGGACATTCAGGACCTTCGCAGAATTCTCGATGATCGTTTTCAGTTCCGGGATCGTGTAATATTCCATCCTATGCAGGATCCCGAAGCGATCGCGAAGCGGCGCCGTGAGGAGCCCCGCCCGGGTCGTCGCGCCGACCAGCGTGAATTTCGGAAGGTCGAGCCTTACGCTCTTCGCGGCCGGACCCTTGCCGATCATGATGTCGATTGCAAAATCTTCCATTGCGGGGTACAGCACCTCTTCCACCTGCCGGTTCAGGCGGTGGATCTCGTCGATGAACAGAATGTCATGTTCCTGCAGATTGTTCAGGATCGCGGCCAGATCGCCGGGTTTTTCGATCGCGGGTCCGGAGGTGATGCGGACGTTCGCCTGCATCTCGTTCGCGATGACAAGCGCGAGCGTCGTTTTTCCGATCCCCGGCGGGCCGTACAAAAGCACGTGGTCCAGCGGCTCCTTTCTCGAAAGCGCCGCCTGAATATAGATGCCGAGGGTATCCTTCAGCTTTTCCTGTCCGATGTAATCTTTTAACAGCCGCGGGCGAAGCGAACGCTCGATCGAACGGTCCTCGGACAGCTCATTGGTCGTGGAAATACGGTTTTTCATGATGATTTACCAAGCCTTTTCAATGCTTCCTTGAGGAGCGCCCCCTCGTCTTCCGACGGGTTTTCGATGCTCCGGACCGCCTTGTAGGCATCCTTCGAGGAAAAGCCCAGTTCCGTCAGCGCCATGACGACGTCGGAAACCGTGCCGTTTTCCTTGCCGGAAAGCTCCCGGGCCGGTACATAAGGCGCCTCGGTCACGGAGCGTTCCATGCTGTCCCGAAGTTCGATGATCAGCCGCTCCGCCGTCTTTTTTCCGATGCCTGGCGCGGCGGCAATGGCTTTCACGTCTGAAGAAAGGATCGCGAAGCGAAGGTCTTCCGGCGTCAGCACGGAGAGGATCGCGAGCGCGCCCTTCGGGCCGATGCCCGAGACCGTGATGATCTTCTTGAAGAGATCCAGCTCCTCGCGCGTCAGAAAACCGAACAGGCTGAACCCGTCCTCCTTGACGTTTAAATGCGTGAACAGTTCAACGTCTTCGCCGACCGGCGGAAGCTCCGGGATCAGCGAAGTCGGTACGAAGACCTCGAACCCCAGGGAGCCCGTGTCGATCTCCACCCTGCCGTCAGAAACGTGGGACAATGTCCCCCGGATCAATGAAATCATGCGAAACCTCCAAATCAATTCAATTTATCTTATCATAGAACAAAAAAGAAAACAAGTGTTCGCCTTGCTTGAAATGGCTGCGGTTTGATGATATGATGATCCCATGAAAATGCGGGAAGAACAACTGAAAAGCCTGAATGCGGAGGCGGTCGCGCGGCTCGGTGATCCCCGTGATCTCCTGTTTTTCGACATCGAGACGACCGGGCTTTCGATCTACAATGCCGAGATCTACCTGATCGGCGCCGTTTTCATTGAAAACGGCCGATGGGTGCTCCGGCAATGGCTCTCCGACAGCTTTTCCTCGGAAGAAAAGATCTTACGATCGTTCCTTGACGCCGCAAAAACGCGCCCTGTCTGGATACATTATAACGGCGATACTTTCGACGTCCGCTTCATTCAGGAGGCTGTCCGTCAATACGGACTTCCCTTTGATTTTGACTGCATTCAGAGCATCGATCTTTATAAATGCGTGCAAAAACTGCGGCATCTCCTGCCGCTCGAGGGAACGCGGCAGAAAAACGTCGAAGCCTTTCTCGGAGTTCAGCGGGAGGACCGTTATTCCGGGGGAGAACTGATCCGCGTATATCATGAATACCTCGAATCAAAAGACGGGGAACGGCTGTCGCTCCTCTTCCTCCATAACCACGACGACCTTCTCGGGCTTTTGTCCCTCACGCCGATCCTCTTCTACAAGGACGCAATGAGCGGCAGTTCATTCAATGTCCTGGACGGCATTATTACGCCGATTATCAGCACTATTATTACCTCCCGGCCGAGGGTTATGCCGTCCATAAGCTTGTCGCCTCCGGAATCGATCCCGCGTTCCGGGAAGCCGCGACGAAAGAGACCGCGTTCTCGATCGCGGAAGGCGCGTTTGTCGAAGCTCTGCCGGGCGTTTCCGGACTTCTTTTCAAGGCCGGATACGGCAGAAAACCGGACTACATCCGGCTTTCCGAAGCCGTTTCGGAGGAATACCTCTCTGCCGCGCTTCCGCGCTTCTTAAAGCCCTGAACTCCATTCCGTTGAATATGCATCGGCATAAAAAAACTGAGTGTCCATAACGCTTTCGCCATGAACACTCAGCATGAATTCAGATTCGGTCCGTATTGGATCAGTCGATCTTTTCCTTGATCTCTTCGACCTTTTCGGCGACCGCTTCCTTCACGTCCGCGACCTTCTCAGCGACCGCGTCCTTGATCTCTTCGACCTTCTCGGCGACCGCTTCCTTCACGTCTTCGACCTTTTCAGCAACCGCTTCCTTGACGTCTTCGACCTTCTCAGCGACCGCTTCCTTGATCTCTTCGGCCTTTTCCTTCACGTCTTCGACCTTTTCAGCAACTGCTTCCTTGACGTCTTCGACCTTTTCAGCAACTGCTTCCTTGATCTCTTCGGCCTTCTCTTCAGCCGCTTCCTTCTCGGCCTTCGCCTTTTCAGCGGCTTCCTGACGTGCTTCCTCGCGGTCTAACTTTGCGATGTACTTGTCGATGTTGACGGTGCCGTCCGCATTCTCCAGATTCTCTTCCTCACGCGGTCCGCGGTCGTGACGCGGACGGCGGTCCGGGCGCTCCGGCTTCGGCAGCAGCGCCTTCACCGAAAGGCTGATCTTCTTCGCGTCGACGTCAAGGAGCGTGATCTTCGCGGTGATCTCCTGGCCGAGTTCCAGCACGTCAGACGGCTTTTCGATCCGTTCCTGCGTGATCTGGGAAACGTGCAGCAGGCCGTCGACACCCTCCGCCAGATTGACGAACGCGCCGAAATCGGTGAGACGCGCGACCTTGCCGGTCACGATCGTGCCGACCGCGAACTTCTCTTCCGCATTGGCCCACGGATTCTCGTCCGGGAACTTGCGGGACAGGCCGATCTTCTTGCCGTCAATGCTCTTGACGAACGCGCGCACGGTATCGCCCTGCTTGAAATACTTCTTCGGGTTGCCGATGCGCGACCAGCTCATTTCGGAGATGTGCAGCAGGCCGTCCACGCCGCCGAGGTCGATGAACGCGCCGAAATCTGTCACATTCTTGACCGTGCCTTCGACGATGTCGCCTTCGTGCAGGTTCTCTAAAATGTTCTTCAGGGCCTCTTCACGCTCCTCGACGAGCAGCGACTTGCGGTCGCCGATCACGCGGCGCTTGCTCGGCTGATAGTCTGTAATGTAGAAGCTCAGCTCCTGGCCTTCGTATTTGGTCAGGTCCTTTTCAAACGGTTCCGCGACCAGGCTTGCGGGAATGAACACGCGCACGCCGTCCACGAGGACCGAAAGGCCTTTTTCGACGACCTTCTCCACGGGCGCGGTCACGACCGTGTGGTTGTCGAAAGCATCCTGAAGCACCTGGCTCACTCTGTCGAAAGCCATTCTCTTCTTGGTCAGGATGACATTGCTTTCGCCGTCGTTTACTTTGGAAACTTTGGCTTCAATCTCATCTCCGACCTTGACGAGGTCATTGATATCCGCATTCGGATC
Source organism: uncultured Lachnospiraceae bacterium (assembly GCA_947305345.1). Classification (GTDB taxonomy): domain Bacteria; phylum Bacillota; class Clostridia; order Lachnospirales; family Lachnospiraceae; genus UBA1267. Next base: position 5,000 of record CAMZDH010000045.1, read on the forward strand.
ATTGGTCAGTTCGGATTTTGCAAGAAGCGCATCGTGCTTGTAGCCGATGTTGACAACAACTTCATTGTCTCTTACAGCAAGAACAGTGCCTTTGACGACCTCCCCATTTTTAATTGTCTTAATAGACTCGTCCAGCATTTGGTCAAACTCTGACATCGTTTTGAACCTCCTCAATAATTTTTCTTGGGGTGGACGCCCCCGCTGTAATCCCCACGCGCTTCACATTCTGAAACCAGACGGCCTGTAAATCATCGGCCTTTTGTATAAAATGGGTGTGATCACAAAGCTCTTTGCAAATCTCGTACAACTTCCGCGAGTTGGAAGAGGTTTCGGAGCCGATCACCAGCATGACGTCGGAACGACGCGCCAGCGCAGCGGCTTCCTCCTGCCGCTCCCGCGTTGCGGAGCATACAGTATTGGCAATAATAGCCTTATAGCCTAATGCCAATACTTTTTCAAGAATATGTTTCATTTTGTTGATTTGGAAAGTCGTCTGAACGACGACAAAAAGTTTTTCACCCTTCCGGAACGGCATTTTGTCAAGCATTTCGGCGGTTTCCGCGACATAATAAGGGCCTTTGCACCACCCTGCGATGCCGATGACCTCCGGATGAAGGGGATCCCCGATGATCAGTACGTTCTCGCCCCGAAGCGACGCTTTCTCAACGAGGGCGTGGATCTTTCCGACGAACGGACAGGTCGCGTCTTCAACGGTATCGAAATGCGCCTTCATCAACAGGAGCGTCGATTCCGGCACGCCGTG
>CAMZDH010000046.1 GCA_947305345.1 uncultured Lachnospiraceae bacterium
ATCCATTCCTACCGGGACCTTCCGCGCGTTTACAACCAGTGGTGCTCGGTCATCCGCTGGGAAAAGGAAACGCGTCCGTTCTTACGTTCCCGCGAATTCCTCTGGCAGGAGGGGCATACCGCGCACGCGACGGCGGAAGAAGCCGAAGAACGCACGATCCAGATGCTGAACGTCTACGCGGACTTCTGCGAGGAGGTGCTTGCGATCCCGGTCGTCAAGGGCCGGAAGACCGACAAGGAAAAATTCGCGGGCGCGGTCGCGACCTATACGATCGAAGCGCTGATGCACGACGGAAAGGCACTTCAGTCCGGCACGTCGCACAATTTCGGCGACGGCTTCGCGAAGGCGTTTGACGTGACGTTCACGGACCGCGACAACCAGGTGAAGTATTGCCATCAGACGTCCTGGGGCATGACGACAAGACTCATCGGCGCGCTGATCATGGTGCACGGCGACGACAGCGGACTCGTATTGCCGCCCGCGATTGCACCGACTCAGGTCATGGTGATCCCGATCGCCGCCCACAAGGAAGGCGTGCTGGAGAAGGCAAAGGAAGTCGCGGAGCGGCTCGGCCGCGTCGCGCGGACGAAACTCGACGACTCCGACAAGACGCCCGGCTTCAAGTTTGCCGAAGCGGAAATGCGCGGCATTCCGGTCCGTGTGGAACTCGGGCCGAAGGACATTGAAGCAGGCAAGGCGGTCCTCGTCCGCCGCGACACCCGTGAAAAGATCGAGGTCGCATTGGAAGACCTGGAAAAGGAAGTCCCGGCCCTGCTTGAAAAGATCCAGAAGGAAATGCTGGAGCGCGCCAGGACGCACCGCGACGCGCACACCTACGTCGCGAAGGATTACGACGAATTCAAGGACATCATTGAGTACAAGCCCGGTTTCGTGAAGGCCATGTGGTGCGGCGACCGCGCCTGTGAAGACAAGGTCAAGGAAGAACTCGCGGCGACGAGCCGGTGCATGCCGTTCCATCAGGAATGCGTCTCCGACACCTGCGTCGTCTGCGGGAAAAAGGCGAAGACGCTGGTCCTCTGGGGCAGAGCGTATTAAGGGATCACGCGATGAAATGCAGAAAATGCGGCGCATCCGTGCCGACAGACTCTCTCTATTGCAACTACTGCGGTGCGAAGATCATTCGCACCACGAGCCGCGACGACTTGAGAGCCCGTCCGAGAGAAGAGAATTTTGACGACATCACGACGGCGAAGGACGACCGGGTCGAAGCTGAGAACACGCGCGGCCAGCGGTTTCTGACGATCGCGATGATCTTCCTCGCGGGCGCCGTGATCGCGGGTATCGGCGTCACGGTCTTTCAGATCATGAAGAGCCACCAGCGGACGATCGTAACGCCGGGCACCTCTGCGATCGAGGAGGGAACGCTCTCGCCGATCACCGAGGCCGAGCCGACGGCGGAAGCGCCGTCCTCGATCAAAGAGACGACCGCCGAAACCTACAAGGACGGCGATACGTTCGAATACCAGAACATTACGTATCTGGTCTCCGGCGGTACTCTGACGCTCAACCGGTGCCGCGGCATGGAGAGCATTTTGGAACTTCCGACCGAGATCCACGGCATGAAACTCACGGCGATCGGCAAAGGCGCGTTTTACGGGTGCAGCCATCTGCAATATATTGACATTCCGGAAGGCGTGACCGTGATCGGCGACGAAGCGTTCTCCTACTGCAGCAACCTGCGGGAGATCGTCTTGCCGACGACGCTCTCGGACTTCGGCGCGAATGTCTTCGACTACGCGGGCGCTTACACATTCATCGTGATCCCGGGCACGATCTAGTACTGGATCGCGTACAACAATAAAATTCCATGGAAGGAAGGCGACAGCCTCACGGTGATGTCGCATTAAACCGATGAAAATACAACTGCCGAAAGCGGTCAGATCCATTTTGAATACGTTGAAGGAAGGCGGCTTCAAGGCTTACGTCGTCGGCGGCTCGGTCCGGGACGCGCTCCTTTCCCGCGCGCCGAAGGACTGGGACATTACGACCGACGCGACGCCGGAGGAGGTCAAAAAGCTGTTCCGCCGGACGATCGACACCGGCATCCAGCACGGGACCGTCACGGTGCGCGTGAGCGGGGAGAGCTACGAGGTCACGACATTTCGGATCGACGGCGCCTATCTCGACGGACGGCATCCGGAGGAAGTCTCGTTTACGCCGAGCCTCGAGGAGGATCTGAAGCGCCGCGATTTCACGGTCAATGCGATGGCGTACAACGAGGAAGAAGGCCTCATTGATCTCTTTGACGGTCAGAAGGATCTTCGGGACGGCGTGATCCGCGCGGTCGGCAAGGCGGAGGAACGCTTTCAGGAGGATGCGCTCCGGATCCTGCGGTGCGTCCGTTTCGCGGCGCAGCTCGGCTTCACGATCGAGCATGAGACCTACCTTGCGGCGATCAAGCTTTCCGACAATCTGCGGCTCATCTCCGCGGAACGGGTCCGCGAGGAGTTTTTAAAGATCCTCGAATCGGACCGGCCATCAGACGTCCGCGTCTTAGACGACATCGGCGCTCTCGACTATTTCTTCGTCGAATACCGCGCGCACAAGGACGCGATCGACGAGAGCATTTTAAAAATGCCGAAGGACCGCGTGCTGCGGCTCGCGGGGCTTTTAGGCCACGCGGGTAATAACGCGATGGAGATCTATGAAGCGTCCGAGCGCTTCTTCAATACGCTGAAATTCGACAATGACACGCGAAGCGCGGTCATGCACGTCCTTCGGTTCGCGGACACGCGTCTCACGGTCGACCGGCTGCAGCTTAGGCGGTTTCTGAACGCCTGCGGCACCGAGAATTACGACCGGGTCCTCACTTACATGGAAAAGGACCGGAACGTCGACATGAGCCGCGTCCGCTCGGTGATCGAGGACATTCTCGAAAAGAAGGAATGCACCTGTTTAAAGGAACTTGCGGTCAACGGAAAGGACCTGATGCAGCTCGGGATGATGCCGGGGCGGAAAATGGGCGAGATCCTGATGACGCTCCTTGCAGAAGTCCTGGACGATCCGGCGAAAAACGACCGTGAAGCACTGCTCATACGCGCGAAGGAACTGATGGCGTAGCGCAGCATCTCCGGGGGCCGGGAACGCCTGAAAGAACACAAAAAATTCACGAAAAGGCATTGCAACACCGGGGGAAATGTGATAGCATTAATTGAAACTTGAAAAGGAGGGTTTTACAATGGCATATGTGATTTCTGATGGCTGCATCAAATGCGGAACCTGCGCGGAGAATTGTCCTGTTGGCGCGATCACCGAGGGGGAAGATCAGTACAACATTAATGCGGATGCCTGCATTTCCTGCGGTACTTGCGAAGCGAACTGCCCGGTCGGAGCGATTGCGGAGGAATAAGTTTACAAATGCGGGACCGGTGAGTAAAAACCCACCGGTCTCTTTTTTATTTGGAGCGGTGGTGAAAAAGTATCTTGTTTTGTACAATCCCTTGGCGAAAAAAGGCAAAGGGCAGGTGACCGCGGAAAAACTCGTGGATCTGTTCAAGGACGCGGAAGTCATCTTCAAGGACCTGACGACGGTCGAGGACCTTGGAAAGCTGATGAATGAGACGCCCGATGAGACGGAGATCGTTTTCAGCGGCGGCGACGGTACGCTGAACCGTGTGATCAATATAATGAGCAAAGCGGGCGTGACGCGGAAGGTCCTCTACTACGCGGCCGGCACCGGCAATGATTTCATGAACGATCTCAACAAGCCCGCGGATGCCGAGCCGTTTCCGATCAACGAGTATCTGGAGGGACTGCCGACCGTCAAGGTGAACGGCGTTACCTGCAAGTTCATCAACGGGATCGGATTCGGTCTCGACGGCTACTGCTGCGAGGAGAGCGACCGCCTGAACGCGCTCGGAAAGAGCAAATCTTATACGATGATCGCGGCGGAAGGGCTGCTTTACAAATACAAGCCGACGAATGCGGTCGTGACCGTCGACGGCGTCACGAGGACCTATGAGCGCGTTTACATGGCGCCGACGATGTTCGGGCGCTTTTTCGGGGGCGGCGTACAGATCACCCCGCATCAGGACCGGAAAGCTCCAAAGCATCAGGTGACGAACGTCATCGTACACGGGGTCTCGCGCGTCCGGGCGCTGATGATCTTTTTAAAGGTCGTCGCCGGCAAGGGAGACCAGTATCCGCAGTACCTGGATTACCACGTCTGCGACACAGTGAAGGTGGTCTTCGACCGGCCGACGGCGCTTCAGATCGACGGGGAGACCGTTTTGAACGTTCTTTCCTATGAAGTTGAAAGTGTGAACTTACAAAAACATTGACAAATAAAGGCTTTCTGCTATAATTGATGCAGTAAAGGGCTCCATGAGCCAAGGAAATTTCATTATTAGGAGGATTTGGTAATGAATAAGAAGGAATTAGTGGAAGCGATCGCGAAGAAGACCGGTCTGACGCAGAAGGACGCTGCAGGCGCAGTTGCCGCATTTACGGACGCTGTTGCAGCAGAACTGAAGAAGAAAGACGGCAAGGTCCAGCTCGTTGGTTTCGGCACGTTCTCTGTTGCTGAGAGAAAGGCACGCAAGGGCCGCAATCCGAAGACCGGCGAAGTGATCAAGATGAAAGCTTCCAAGACTCCGAAGTTTAAAGCTGGCCAGGCATTAAAGGATGCAGTCAATAAGAAAAAGAAATAAGCATGAGACTGGATAAGTTCCTCAAGGTTTCCAGGATCATCAAGCGGCGGACAGTTGCGAACGAAGCCTGCGACGCAGGACGCGTGAAAGTCAACGGGAACGTCGCGAAGGCGTCCGCAGAGGTCAAGATCGGAGATCTCATTGAAGTCTCCTTCGGGACCCGGGAAGTCCGGGCGGAAGTCACCGCCATTCAGGAAGCCGCAAAAAAAGAGGACGCCAAAGATCTGGTGAAATACTTATAAAGCATGCCCCATCTGTCCGAAAGGCGGATGGGGCAAACTTTATCTTGCAAAACCTATGAAAATCCGATAAGATACGATTGAGAGAATATCGGCCGGGAGGCAGCGCTTGGCAGAAAAAAAGAAGGGCGGCAAAGGCCGCTCGATCCGAAAAAGAAGAGCCAACCAGCGCACGGTGATCATCGTGCTGGCTGTGACGCTACTTTTTGCAGCCGTCATCGGCGTGACGGTGCTGATCAAACGCCGCGAAAGCAAGGAACTCGAGGCGGAAAAAGCGCGGCTCGAGGAACGCTATGCCGAGGTGCAGTCGCTCGCCTCAGAGATCGCGGAAGAACGCGGCCGGGAGCTGACGCCATCGGAGATCGAAGCGCTCGCGAGAGATCGCTTCGGCCTTGTTTATCCGAACGAAATCGTCTTCATACCGAAGGATCAGTAGCGGACCGCTGAAACGTCCTTTCGGTCTTTGCTGCCGGGGAGGGCTCCTCGGCTATTTTTATGGATCGGGCAATTCATATCGGGCAATATGGCATCGGAACTCGTTGAAAAAGTGAAGGAAGCGCTTGCGGCGCTGGGGCTCGCGAAACAGAAGACGTCGATCGTGGCGGCATTTTCCGGCGGGCCGGACTCCGTGTGCCTGGCAGACGTTCTGACTGCTCTTGGGTATACCGTCGGCATTGCGCATGTGAATCATCATTTAAGGGAAAACGCGGACCGCGACGCGGCATTTGCCGCGGAGTT
>CAMZDH010000047.1 GCA_947305345.1 uncultured Lachnospiraceae bacterium
ACGATTTTTTGGAGATCCGCGTCGCCTGTTTCTTGCAGGCGATCTTCGGGAGCGACTCGACGAAAAGGAGGATAAGTACCGTCAGGATCAGCGTGCCGAGCCAGTTGAACTTATCGCTTCCCGTCAGCATGATCACGAGCACCGTCGTCAGGGACGACGCCGCGATGTTGACCAGATTATTTCCGACCAGGATCGTGCTGAGCGTCCAGTCGAACTTGTCCAGGAGTTTCAAGATCCGCTTCGCTTTCTTCACCCCGTCTTCCGCCTCGTTTTCAAGACGCACGCGGTTCGCGGACGAAAGCGCCATTTCCACGCCGGAGAAAAACGCGGAAAGGAGGATCGTTACGAGAATGCCGGCAAGGACCGCGATCAGAACCCAGTTCATGATTCGTCCTCCTTTTCTTCCGGCAGCACTTCAAAGCGCACCTTGTAAATGCGGTTCCGTTCGACGAGTTCGACCGTCACCCGGAGCGATTCGAAACAGAAGCCGTCGCCGTTCTCCGGAATGGCGCCGAGCTCCTCAAGCACCCAGTCCGCGACGTGCTGGTTCGTAAACCGTTCCTCCGCCTCGGGATCCTTCTCCTCGTAGCCCATGAAATCAAAGACCGCGAGCACCGTCTGGTCGCCGTCCGAAAGATACACGTTGTCGGAAAGCTTCACGATCGGTTCCTCGATCTCGTCGTCCTCGTCCCAGATCTCGCCGACGATCTCCTCCAGAATGTCTTCCACGGTGACGATGCCGAGCGTGCCGCCGTAGCTGTCCGTGATGACCGCGATGTTCATCTTGTGCTTCGACATCTCCTGAAGAAGCTCATGGATCTCCGTATTCTGATACGCGTAATAAACGGGATCGACCATCCTCGATAGTACTGGCAGACGGCCGGTCCGTAAATATTCTTTCAAGTATTTCCGGATCTGGAGCACGCCGATCACATGGTCGATCGTCTGCTCATAAACCAGAAGGCGGCTGTGATTCTGCTCCCGGATGAAGGAAAGCACCTGTTTCGGCGACATGTTGATGTCGATCGCCTCGACGTCGACCCTAGGCGTCAGGATCGCATTCGCCGTCAGGTCGCCGAACTGCAATGCGGAGGAAATGAGTTCGCCCTGCTCTTCCGCGATCGACCCCTCTTCCGCCATGTCGTCGATGATGTCGTAAAGCTCATCCTCGGTGACGGTCGATTCCTCTTCGCCGCGGAAGAGTTTTCCGAACAGGTTCGCGATGCCGGTCAGCGCCTTCGAGAAGGGCCAGAACACCTTCATCAGCACGAAAAGAATGCCTGACACCGCAAGGCTGCAGGCTTCGTTTGCTTTTTTGCCGATGCTCTTCGGAAGCATTTCACCCAGGAAAAACATCGCGACCGTCATGAGAAAAGTGCTTGCGGTCACGGCGGACAGGCCGAAGAGCCGGTTCGCAAGCGCCGCAGCCGTGCCGGCCGCCGCGATGTGGGCGATGTTGGTGCAGATCAAGAGCGTGGTGATGGCGTCATCAAAATGCTCTAAGATGTATAGAACTCTCTTTGCCCGGCTATCTCCCCGCTCCGCCGCGACCTTCATCCGGTTTTTCGACACGGATGAAATGGCGGTTTCGGCGAGGGCCATGAACATCGAGACGAGGAACAAAAGAACGATCAGTAAAATCGACGTTCGACTGTCAGGGTCCATAATGGATCGATAAAACTCCTTTACATAAAAAATGCTTGTTTTCTGCTGTTATCCAAAATTATTTCAGTTTGATTATAGCACAAATCCGCGTTTCGTCAAGGAATATCGCCAAAAGGCCGGCGGTGGTTTACAATTTCGCCGCCATACGGTATAATGCATTTCAAATCCGGCCAAAGCCCGGCAAAAGAATACGCACGAGGAGAAACGCCTATGCAGCCTCAAGGGGAACCCTTTGATCCGAAGACAAAAGACTATCCTTTTCCGCTCTATACGGATCAGCATTATCTGATCGTTAAGAAAAACGACGGCACGGTCTTCGACGAGCACTATCCCTACGTGGACACCTCAAAGAAGATGCGCTTCAAGATGTGGCTCGCGAGGATCCTGCTGTTCATCCTCGTCTTTCCGCTCGAACGGCTCGTGATGGGCTTAAAGGTCGAGGGAAAGGAAAACCTGAAAAAGCACCCGGAGCTCCTGAAAGGCGGGGCGGTCTCGATCTCCAACCACGTGCACAAATGGGATTACGTGGGCGCCCGTCTCGCGGTGAAACGCAAGGATATGATGATCCCGGTCTGGGCGCCGAACATCCGCGGCGAAAACGGAAAGATGATCCGTCTCGTCGGCGGCTTCCCGCTCCCCGAGAACGATCCCGGCGCCACGGCGACGTGCTTCCGCCAGGTCATCGACTATCTGAATCACGGCGGCTGGCTCCACATCTGCGCCGAAGGCAGCATGTGGGAATACTACCAGCCGATCCGCCCGTTCAAGAGAGGCGCGGCCTTCTTCGCCGTCAAATGCGATAAGCCCGTGGTGCCGATGGCCTATGTCTACCGGAAGGCCAGCTGGATCCGGAAACTCCTGTTCAAGGCGCCGGCAGACTTCACGCTCCGCATCGGGGAGCCGATCTATCCGGACAAGACCCTGAAAAGCACGGAGGCGCAGACGAAGCTATTGACGGAAGCGCACGCAGCGGTCTGCAGGCTCGCGGGCATCGCCCCCGAAAAGAATCTTTACCCGCCGATCTTCGATCACACAACGCGCGTCGATTATTATTGATATGCGCCCTGATACAACCCCGCAGGCTGCTGCGGGGTTGTTTTTTTCCTCCGCATCTGCTAAAATATCAGAGATTTTGATCCTGCAGGGAGACCTTTATGAATTCTTATACCACCGTCAGTTTTTTCGATCCGGACGTCTGGAGAGGCGTCATGCTGATCGGCGTGCTCCTGCTCAGCCTGCTCGTTGCGAACATTCTGAAACGTAAGATCCCGTTTCTCAGGCGCTCCCTGATTCCGAATTCGGTGCTCGGCGGGATGCTCTTACTCATTGCCTCCGGCATCTCATACGCTGTCTCCGGCAAGTATCTCTTTAACCTCAGCATTTTCTCCAGCAACGGCTCCGGCATCCGGACCCTGGAGATCGTCACCTACCACTGTCTCGCGATCGGCTTCATTGCAATGACGCTCCGCCCGATGAAAAAGGCGGCCGGCGGAAAGCGCGGCATCGAGATTCTGAACTCCGGCGTGTCGACGATCGGCGCCTACATGCTGCAGGGCATCATCGGTATTCTGATCACGGTCGGCGCTGCTTTCCTGATCAAGGGCTTCGCGCCGGGAAGTGGCATTCTCCTGGCGTTCGGCTTCGGCCAGGGCACCGGTCAGGCGCTGAACATCGGCAAGAACTTTGACGCTTCGCTCGGCACTTCGTCGTACGCGAGCGTCGGCCTCGCGATCGCCGCCATCGGATTCCTCACGGCCAGCATCGCCGGCGTCATCTATCTCAACTATCTCCGCTCGAAGGGACGGCTTGCCGCCAAGGTGGAGAAGAATGCCGAGAGCCTTTCCATGCATGAGGTCCAGAACTCGGACGAGCCGCCGATGAACGAATCGATCGACAAGCTTTCGGTCCAGGTCGCGCTGGTCGCGGTTGCTTACGCGCTTGCCTACGGCATGATGTACCTGATCGGCAACGTGATCCTCGGCACGGGCTCCAGCCTCACCGGCACGATCTACGGCTTCAACTTCATCTTCGGTGTGCTTGCGGCCATATTGATCAAAGGCGTCCTGAACCTGTTCCGGAAGAAAAACTTCATCCGGCATCAGTACATGAACACCTTCCTTTTGAACCGCATCAGCGGCTTCGCGTTCGACATCATGATCGTCTCCGGCATCTGCGCGATCCAGATCCACCTGATCGCGGAATACTGGTGGGTCATTCTCCTGCTCTCGGTGTTCGGCGGGTTCCTCACGTTCCTCTACCTGAAGTTCGTCGCGAAGAAGCTGTTCCCGGCATATCAAAATGAGCAGTTCCTCGCATTCTTCGGCATGCTGACCGGCACGGCGTCGACCGGCATGATCCTGCTTCGGGAAGCGGATCCGGACTTGCAGTCCCCGGTTTCCGAAAATCTCGTCTATCAGAACTTCCCGGCGATATTATTAGGTCTCCCGCTCCTCATCATCACGGGGCGGATCACCGCAAAGGCCGGCAGTCTTCAAACCACGCTCCTCATGGGCGGGCTGGTCCTTTTGTACTTCATCGTACTCAACCTCTTCCTTTTCCGAAGCCTGATCTTCAAGAAGAAAAAGAAGAAGGGCGCGTCTTCGGAGACGGCTGAAAAATGAGCGATCCCAATTTGGATAAAGAGCATAAACATCCGGTCAAAAAGCACCTCCGCCTCCAGAAAGCCTTCTGGTATCTCGCCGAGGTGCTTTTCGGGCCGGTCCTGCGCCTCGTCCTGAACTTTCACTGCAAGACCGCGCGCCCGAAGGCGAAGACGTTCCTTGCGCTCTGCAATCACAACAACGACCTCGACTGCATCAGCATGGCCATCGGTCTCTGGCGTCATATGCGCTTCGTCGCAAGCGCGAACATCTTAAGCGGCTTTGCCGGGAAGCTGATTGCGCTGTTCCTAGGTCCGATTCCGCGGCGGAAAGGCGCCCGCGCGGACGATACCGTCGAACTCATCCTCGAAAACCTGAAGAACGGGATCAGCGTCGGGATGATGCCCGAAGGCAACCGCTCCTGGGACGGCGAGACCATGTTCATTCCGAACCGGACAGGAGAAGTCGTCAAGGCGTCCGGGGCCGCACTCATCACCTACCGGATCCACGGCGAATTCCTGAAAACGCCCCGTTACGGGAAGTACACCAGAAAAGGACCGTCCTCCGGCGAGCTGATTCGTGAGTATTCACCGGAAGAATTATCAAAAATGACCGTTGAAGAAATCAACGGCGTGATTGCAAAAGACTTGTATGTAAATGCATTCGAAGATCAGAAGCATCCGCCGGAAGGGCTGAAGCGATTTAGGAAAAAAGGTCAAGAAATGATTCGCTACCGCGGCAAATGTCTCGCGGAGAGCATCGAAAGCATCCTGTATCTCTGCCCCGCCTGCAAACAGTTCGGCACGATCGAAAGCCGCGGCAACGGCTTTCACTGCCGCGCCAGCGGTCTTACAGGCACGGTCAATGAATACGGATTCTTATCCGGCGATCTCCCCTACGACAACCCCGTAGACTGGAATCACTTTCAAAAGGCGTACGTCAAGGCGCACGCCCGGGAATTCAAAGAAAAGACGGACGCGTTCTTTACCGACGAAGGCGCGCGCTTTTATGAAGTCCTCCCAACGGAAAAACGTCTTCTTTTCGAAAACGCGTCGCTCACGTTCTTTAGGGACCGGATCGAAGTCAGGGGAGAAAAAGACGTCCTTACCGTGCCGCTGTCGGACGTTTCGAGGATCGGCGCGTTCCGTTCGAGGCGTCTCCTCTTTACCGCCGGGGAGACCTACTACGAAGCGGCGTTTCCCGGGATCGTCTCCGCCGTCAAATACGACGCGCTCTGGCGCGTCCTCACCGGCCGGGAGTATTTCTGATCCTCCGCGCGCATACAAAAACAGGGCTTCCGCGAAGAAGCCCTGTTTTTTTGATCCGCAAAGCGCGCTTATTCCCCGAAGC
>CAMZDH010000048.1 GCA_947305345.1 uncultured Lachnospiraceae bacterium
AAGCCGTAGATCGCGCCCGTATCCGGATCCGTCATCGTCCGGATGACCGTATCCTGGAAACTCTGATCGAAATTCGAGCGGAGCATGTTCCAGAAGTTCGCGGATTTCTCTTCGTCCTCGAAGTATTCCGACAGATCGACGAAATAGCCTTCACGTCCGTACTGGGTGTAGACGCTGGAGCCCATCGCGATACTCATCAGGATGTCCGGAAGCTGTTCGCCGCCGGCGATACGCGCGGAGATCTGCGTTTTCGCGTCGTCCACACGGCTGGAGAAGAACTGGAACTGCAGGTCACAGCCGGTCACTTCTTCAATGTACTTCGTCAGCGCGTTGTTGTCATAGTCAATGACATTGATGTTCTGCAGCCGGCCGACCGTAACGACGGGCCGCTCGCCTGTCGGCGCCGCAGTGGACTCATTGTCACTTTGTGACTGGTTGGGCTGAGTCGGCTTGTCGTCGCCGCCGCATCCTGCGAACAGGACGGACGCCGCAAGCACGACCGCAAAAAGAATTGAGATCAGTTTTTTCATGTAGTTTTCCTCCTTATGCGTGCGTGTAGGGGACGCTACGCCTTTTATCACACTATATTATAACTATAAGGCCTCATTTTTTCAACTGTTTTTTGTCAAAAATGCATAAAGAAATTGCCAAAAAATCCCGCATGATATCAGTAAAAACCACGATATCGGTTCACATCTCAAACGGAGCATAAAAAAAGCGCCTTCCCGAAGGAAGACGCCTTTCCCTGCTGAACTGCAAAAAACGTTACTTCACCGTGACGCTCGTGATGTGGGGCTGCATTCCCTCGTACCAGTACAGGAAGCCCTCCAGATCGATCACATCGCCGACTTTCAGCGCTTCGACTGCCTTGTAAACGTCGCTGTCCTGATCACAAAGATCGGATTCGACGACGAAGGTGTAGGTCTGGCCGTCTTTCGTCAGATCGAAGTAAATGTCGTCGCCCTTTTCGCCGCTGCCGTTCCATTTGTAGAAGAATACCGCGCCCTCATCGCCCTTGGCTGCTACAGTCATACCGCTGAACGCCACACGGCGGTTCATGTAATCTGCGAGCTCGTCGGTGCCAAGGAACGCTGTCACGTCTGTCGCTGCGAATTCATGGTACACGCCGTCGATGATTTCGAAGGTTGCGTCGCAGATCTCGACCTCGCCGTTTTCCTCGGGCCACATCTGCTTGTAGCCGGTGATCTTCAGCCGTTGGCCGAGTTCAAGCGTGTCATACTGTTCCTGCGTCATTTTGATGCGGTACACAAAGTATCCGCCGTCCTCGTCCTGCATGTAAAGGGTGGTGTTGCCGTATGCTTCGGCATACTTCTGCATCCCCTGAATGTAGGCCGCGATCGTCACTTCGGAATTGAGCTCCGCCGCCGCAAACTCCGCATAAGACATCGCGCCCTCGACCGGCGCATCGGTCTGTTCTTCTGTCTCAACCGTAGGTTCCTCAGTGGTCTCCTCCGGAGCCGTTGTGTCTTCCTGGTCTGCCGTCGTATCAGGCGCCGCCGTCGTTTCGGCGGGCTTCTTCGGCGTGCAGGCTGCCAGCGAAAGCACCAGGACTGCCGCCAACAGTAATGCTAAGATCTTTTTCATAATCGTCTCTCCTTTCACATCCGTGCCGCGCACTTAGGCGCACCGATACTGTGCGTCCTCTTTCACAAGGACATATCTATTATACCCTTTTCTTAAGAAATATCAACCTTTTTCGCGCTTTTCGCGTTTTTTCTTCAGCGTCCGCGCAAGGGAGAACCCGAGGATCCCGGCCCATGCGGCCCCCAGAAGAACAAGCAGCGCGACCGCGGTCCCGGGAAGCTTCCCGAGCACCCGCCGGCTGCCGTTTCCCCCGCCGGTTTCCAGCTGGTCCAGCCGGTACAATGCGGTCGTGTCCTTGTAAAGTTTCTCAATGAAGGCTTCGTCGACCGTCTGCTTCCGCCGGATCGATTTCGTCACGTTTTCGATCAGCTCGCCGGCCGCGTTCCTGAGCGCCGCGGAGCCGTTGAACACCGGCGTCACGAACGTATTTTCCGCATTTCTAAGCAGGATTTTCGCGGCCTGGATCTTAACGCCGTAATAGTGGTCGTTGTCCTCGCCTTCGCGGCTCAAATACTCCCGATACACCGCGTCATTCTGTGCCTTCAGCGTCACCGGCACGTACCCTTCCGTCTCGGAGTACGAATACTGCACCTCATTCGTGAGAAGGAACTGCGCAAACAGCCAGGACGCCAGCACCTCCTCCGGGTCCTCCTTGTTGAAAATGCAGACCGAAGGCCCCTGCGAGATCATTTTCGGATGCTCGACGTCGAACTGCGGGATCTCCATGACCGCGCATTCAAACGGGCGGACCTTGCTCTCATGGATGTCGGAGAGCGGGGCGTCGGCGCCCATCCAGGTCGCGCCGGCCGTCGAGTCGACCGCGAAAATGCATTGGCCCGCGTTCAGGAAGTTGCCGGGATAACTCGAGATCTTGAAGGTCGAGAAGGCGCCGTTTTCGACGTGCTTCCGGAGCTCCATCAGGATCTCCGTCGTCGTGTCGTTGAAGATCAGAATGTCCCCGCGTTCCGTTGAATAACCCGCATCCTTCTGCTTCAGCATCTGAATCATCATGTTGTCGGTCGACTTGTAAATAAACGGGATCAGCACCTTCTGTCCGTTGAGTCCGTAAGTCCCGTCTTCTTTTTTTGTCGCCATTGCCGCGTCGGAGACTTCAAAGACGAAGTCCCAGGTCAGCTTTTCCGGCAGCGTATAGCCCAATGCCTCGACGAAGTCCTTGTTCACGTAGCAGGCCTCGGTCGAGCGCATGAACGGCAAGGCGTAGTAATTCCCGTTCACCTTGCATTCCTCGAGGAATTCGGGCACGATCTCGTCCATGGTCGGAGCGTCGAACAGGACCTTTTCGCCGCCGAGCCCGTAGTTTTTGTCGATCATCAGCATGTCGAGCGGCACGACGACGTTGCTGCCGGTGAGATACGTCGCGATATGGTCCGGATAGGACACGCAGACGTTCGGCGTCGTCCCGGTCGAAATGTTCGTGATGACGTCCTGATAGATCACCGCGTAGTCCGTATAATAACGGATCGTGACGTGAATGTCCGGATAAAGCGCCTCGAAATCCTCAACCGCCTTTTTGTAGATCTCGACCTGCAGCTTGTTGGTGTCGTTCTTCGCCCAGAACGTGATCTCATAGGTCTTTCCCGGCGTGAGCCCGTCCGGGATCACGAACGCCTCGCTCTCCCGCTGCCCGTGGCAGCCCGCGAGGAAAAACGCGGCAAGGAGGACGAAAAGCCCGAGTAAAAGTCCGTATTTTTTCATCCCTTGGTCCCTCCTCTCGAAACGCCGGCCATGATCTTTTTGTGGAAGATCAGGAAAATGATGATCAGCGGCAGGGAAATGACGACGACCGCGGCCATCATCGCCGGGATGTTCTCGCGGCCCATGCCGTTTTCACGGATCTCCTGAATGCCGTTCGACACGAGGTAGTATGCCTGATCGTCGGTAATGAGGCGCGGCCACACGTAGGAGTTCCAGCATTCGATGACCTTCAGGATCACGATCGTGATGATCGTCGGCCGCGTGATCGGCAGCATGACCTTCAGAAGGTACTTGAGATCGCCCGTCCCGTCGACCTTTGCCGCCTTGTAAAGCTCGTTCGGGATCTGCTCGAAATTCTCCTTCAGGAGGTAAATGTAGAAAACCGAGGTGACCGACGGCAGGATCAGGCCCATGTAGGTGTTCCGCATGCCGAGGTTCGTGATCGTCTGGAAATTCGTGATGATCACGAGCTCGTTCGGGATCATCATCAGCGCCAGAAACAGCGTGAACACGAGGTTTTTGCCCTTGAACTCGAGCCGCGCGAACGCGAACGCCGCCGGGATGATCACGATCATCATGATCACGGTCGTCGCAACCGTAAAGAGCGTCGTGTTCAGGAAATACCGGCTGAGCGGCACCTCCGTGAAGACGGAAACATAGTTCTCCAGCGTCGGCGAAAGCGTGAAGAACTTCGGAATGTATTCCGAATTGTACGCGCCGTAAGATTTGACGGACGTCAGGATCATCCAGTAGAACGGGAAGAGCACCATGAGCGCCCAAAGCGTCAGGAAGACGTAGGTCAGCGTCTTTCTGACCGCATTGCCGGCACGCATTCTCTTTTCGAGCTTGTCATAATCATGCGCAGGTGTTTTCATTGCGTCCCTCCTGTCAATAATGCACGTTCTTCCGGCTGATCATCAGGTTGATGACCGTGATGGTCAGGACGATCGCGAACAGGATGATGGCCGCCGCGGAGGCGTACGAGGGATACCCGCCGCTGTTGCCGTAAAGCATGTCGTAAATGTAGCCGACGATCGTGTTCATGCCCGCCGCGTTTAAGTTCGTGCCGAACAGCGCGACCGCGTCGCTGTAGGCCTTGAACGCGCCGATGAAGCCCGTGATCACGAGGTAAAAGATCATCGGCGAGATCATCGGCAGCGTGATCTTCCAGAAGATCTTCCGCTTCGGCGTGCCGTCGACTTTCGCGGCCTTGTAATAGACTTCATTCACCGAGGCGAGCGCGCTCGTTAAGATCAGGATCTTGAACGGCAGCACCACCCAGACCGTGTAAAAGCAGAGCACGAACATTTTCGCCCAGTACGGACCGTCGATGAAATCAACCGATTCGCCGCCGAACGCCTGGATGAGCATGTTCACCATGCCGTCGGTGTAGGCGGTCTTCTTGAACAGGATCATGAAAACCAGACCGACCGCGAGCGTATTGGTGACGTACGGCAGGAAATAGATCGTCTGGTACAGTTCCTTGACCTTCTTGATCGAGCTTAAGCCCAGAGAAATGAGGAGCGCGAAGCCCGACGAGAGCGGCACCGTGATGATGACGAGGATGAACGTGTTCTTCACGGCCTGCAGAAAATACGGGTCGTGAAGGACGTACGAATAGTTGTAGCCGCCGACGCCGAACGAGGTCTGCGAGGCGGAATTATAGCCTTCCTCAAACGAGTAGACGAAAACGTCCACCAGAGGATAGACCATGAAAACGCCCAGGAACAGGACCGCCGGCAACAGGTACAGCCAGGCTTTCCAGTTGTTCTTGCTCATCATGCCGGGCCTCCTCATTCAAACCGGAGCCGCTCTTCCGTCACCTTGTCGAAGACGTAGGTCTTGAACGGCTTCAGCCGGAATTTCACGGTCTCCTTTTCGGGATCCACCTCATTTTCAGAACTGATGATCACGCGAACGGTCTTCTCCGCGGCGGGATGCAGCGCGACGATACTCGTGTCGCGGCCCATGACCTCGACACGGGAAAGATTCAGCGTGAACGGGCCGTTTTCGTCGAGAATGAAGCCCTCAGGGCGGATGGCCGCATAGACCTCGCGGTCCGGAATGCCCTTCACCTTTAAGACCGGTTCTGCGCCGATGTACAGCATTTCGTCCTTCACGTGCCCCTGGAAGACGTTTGCCTCCGGCGTCCCGAGGAACTTCGCGACGAAGAGGTTCACCGGATCGTTGTAGACCTTCTGAGGCGCGTTGATCTGCTGCACGA
>CAMZDH010000049.1 GCA_947305345.1 uncultured Lachnospiraceae bacterium
AACTGAAGCTGCACAAGGACGCCAAGTCCAACCACAAGATCTTCCTGGGCGAGATTGATTACAACACCATGATGAGCCATATGGCGGCGAGCTTCCGCTACCGTCCGCTTTCCGCTTTCCTTCACGGCGACGGCCGCGCCGAGGCCCGCCGGCAGGCCGTAGCCCATCGCCGCCGCGCCGCTGTTCGTGAACATCCGCTGGCCGTCCTTCATCTGAAAGCTCGTGAAGGTCATGACGCAGGCGGAACCGTTGCCGAGCGTGAAGACGTCGTCCGGAGCGGAAGCCTTGGACAGCGTCTCCAAAAAGACGTACGGATTGACCTTTCCGCCGTCGTGATGGTATTCCGGCAGGACCGCCGGGTATTTTAAGAACATGTCCCGCGCCCAAAGCCGCCATTTTTCATGATACGCAGGGGCTTCATAAGGCGCGTCCACGAGTTTTTCCAGGAGGTCATGCACGTCGCATAAGACGGGCATGTCCGGCGTGAACGTCGGTTTTTTCAGTTCGTTTTCGTCGATGTCCGCCATGATCTTATAGGCGTTCCTCGCGAAGTCGTGGTCGTTATAAGTGATCGTCCGGATGTTCATCCGGCTGCCGAGAATCAGGATCAGGTCCGCGTTCTGCACGACGAAGGCGCTGCCGCGCGTCCCTTCCCGGCTCGGAGACCCGGCAAAGCACGGGCAGTCATACGGCACGAGGTCGCACGAATTCCACGCGACCTGCCCCGGGATATTCAGTTTTCGAACGAGCGCCTTCAGAAGGTCCGCGCTCTCGGAGAGGCGGACGCCGTAGCCCGCAAAGAGGAGCGGCGCCTTCGCGTCATGAACGCGTTTCAGGATCTCCTTTACAGTTTCCGGGGAGACTTCCGGCGCGGCGCCGTATCCTTCTTCTTCCGGCGAAAAATGCCGGAGTTCTTCCGTTTCAACGGTCGCGCCCTGAATATCTAATGGAACGTCCAGCCAGACGGGCCCTTTACGGCCGGAATTGGCCAGATACCAGGCTTTTTCGAGGTGATAGGCGATCTCCATTGCCTCAGTCACCATGACCGCGTATTTGGTCATGTTCTGCACGGTACGGACGATCGGGAATTCCTGGTCGCCGAGCTGCCGGAGGTTCAAGTCCGGCACGGCGGAAAGCGTCGTCTCCCGCTTCACCTGTCCGGAGACGATGAACATTGGGATCGAATCGAGCCAGCCGCCCATGACGCCCGTCAGCGCGTTCGTGCCGCCGGGGCCGCTCGTCACATTGACGAGGGCGATCCTGCCGGTCATACGCGCATAGGCCTCCGCCGCGATCGCCGATCCCTGTTCGTTATGGTTATAGGTGATCTTCAGCCGCGGATGATGTCCGAACGCGTCGTTCAAATGCATCGCGCCGCCGCCGGTGACCGAAAAGCCGTCGGTCACGCCGCGGTCCGCGAGAAAATCCGCGATGTATGCCGCTACCTTCTGTTTCATGCCTGCTCCTCGTAATGGCTCTTCGTCAGGAAGACGATCTTCGGAAGATCCTGACGGTTTCGTAAGAACGTCCGCACCTGGTCGTTCAGCGTCTTTGCCTTTTCCCGGACGAAGCTGTAAGCCATTTTCCCATCGTAAAAGTTGAGGTCGTAAGGGGTATAGCCGTCAAAGCCCGCGAGATCAACGGTCCTGACGCCCGCCGCCGACAGCGCTTTCAAGGCCATCAGAAGCGAATTGTCCGTTCGAGGTCGCGATGACCTGCACGTCCCGCTCTTCGGAAAGCTTTCGTGCCATCTGATTGTACCGGCGGGAATTCGTGAGGAAAAGCCAGGTCGACGGGACCCTGGGATAAAGATGGTTCACGCTGATGACGATCGGCTGCTTTTTTTCCGCGAATGCCCGGATCCGCTCTTCCTCTTTTTTGAGGCTCTCCCCGGGGCCGAGGAGAAGCACTTCCCTGCCTGAAAACAGGTCCTTTAACGCTGCCCTCGCCGCTTCGTCGCTGCATTCCTCCGTCTGATACGAAAGATACAGCGATTCAATGAGTTTCATGTTCTTCTTCAGTTTTTCCGGCTCCGGGATCCGTGACAGGATCTCGTTGATCGCCGAAATCGACAGCGTCCGCTTGTTCATGAGGAACGCGACGTAGTCCGGATGGCAGTGGTTCGACGCCGCGATGTAGAAGAACAGCTTGTAGCCCCAGGGCGTCTTTTCATAGATGTCCATGATCGCGGTCGAGATCGCTTCCTGCATCTGCAGGACGTCGTACCGCTTTCCGCAATGCTCGTTCATGTACATCGCGATGAGCTCGATCGGCGCGTTGCCGGCGCTTTTCCCCATGCCGTACAGCGATCCGTCGACAAGGATCTCCCGGTCCGTGCCGTATTTCAATGCGGCCGCCGCGTTCGCGAAGCCAAGTTGGAAATTGTTGTGCGCGTGATAGCCAAGAGCGATGCTTGGCGTCAGGTGTTCGTCAAAGACCTTCAGGATCGAAAGCACCCCTTCGTCGTTCAGAAGCCCGTAGGTATCGACCATCGAGACCGCGAACGGCTGAAAATCATTGACGAGGCGGATGAGATCCAGAAGCTCGTCCGGCGCGTAATCCGTGATCGACACGGCCTGTACGAAAACCTGATAGCCTAGCGCTTTCACTTCACGGCAGAAGGCGATCGCCTCTTCCCGCCGGTCTTTCTTAAAGATCACGCGGATGCCGTCGAGACAGGTCTTGTCCGCTGGCGCAAGGTTTTCGATGCCGCAGGTGCCGTAGTCGATCATCGCGACCACCATCGCATTCTTCTTCGGGAGCGTCCCGAAGACGCGGTCAAAGGACGCGGTGTCCGGCAGGATCGTGCGGTCGGGGTCAAACGGGCGCCGTTCGTCCAGGAATCCTGCTTCGATCATCTCGACGCCGGAATTTACTTCCCGCTCGAAAAGATACGCGATGTTCTCGCGTCCGAAGGCCCAGTCGTTGACGTAGCCGCCGTCCCTGAGGGTACAGTCCAGAAGCGCTCTTCTCTTCGTCATTTCGCCTCATCCTCCCAGATGCCGACCCGCTCCTCCTCGACGACCAGCGGGCGCCGCATGACGCGCGAATTGATCGACAGGATGTATTCTCCGATGAGCCCGATGAAAAAGAGCTGCATCGAGCCGAGCAGGGCGACCATGATGATGAGAGGCGCGATGCCAGCTTCATATCCGTACCAGTTCGTCAGCTTCAGAATGAAGAACACGACCGCGATCACGAAGCTCGCGAACGAGCCGATCGCGCCGATGAACGTCGCGATCCGAAGCCCGATCTTCGTATAAGACGTGACCGACAGCATCGCGCCGTCGTAAAGGCGGTAGAAATTGTTGCTCGTCTTCCCCGCGCGCCGCTTCGGCTGCATGTACTCGATCTCTTTTCTGCGGAATCCGAGTTCCGCGACGATGCCGCGGAGGAACGGCGTCGGGTCGTCCAGTTTCTTCAGGACCTCGACGAATGCCTTGTCGTAGAGCCCGAAGCCCGTATAATGCTCGATCTGCTCGACGTCGGAGAATTTCCGGATGAGTTTGTAGTAGATCGTCCGGAAGAAATAGATGAGACGGTTTTCTTCCGATTTCGTCTTCCTGCCGATCACGATCTTATAGCCTTCCGCCCAGCCTTCCACAAATTCGTGGATCAGTTCCGGCGGATCCTGGAAATCCGCGGCGAGCAGGATCCCCGCATCGCCCGTGATCTGCATCAGTCCGTAATACGGGGAGTTGAACTGCCAGAAGTTCTTGGCGTTGAAGATCGCCTTGACCTTCGGATTGCCCGCGATGAGTACGCGGAGGATGTCCCGCGTCCGGTCCTTCGAATCATTGTCGATAAAAATGATCTCATAGTCGTACGCGGGCAGTTTTTCCTCAAACTCACGGATGACCGCTTCGGCGATCGCCTCGACGTTCTCTTCCTCGTTGAAGCAGGGAATGACCACACTGATCTTACTCATACTGTTTCTCCATTTTTTCTTTCCGCCAGGCCACCGTCTTTTGGATGCCTTCCCGGAAGGGCGTCCGTTCGGTCATGCCGGTGACGGCATTGGTTTTTGTCATGTCGCACGTAAGGCGCATGACCTGATCCGCATTGTAGGGACGCTCGCCGAACCCGATCGGTAATGCGGGATCGACGGCGTCACGAATGTCCGTAATATATTCCTTCAGCGGCCGTTCGCCGCCGTTTCCGACAAGGTACGATTCGCCGTGACGGCCGAACTTCGCGAGCCCGTAAAAAATCGCCGCAGCGTCCTCCGAATAGAGATAGTCCCAGATCTGCTCGCCCGGGGTGCAGGCGAACCGCTCGCCGCGAAGAAAAGCGTCAACCGCAGAACTCACGAGCGTGTACGGGTTGTCATACGGCCCGTAAAGACTGAGGATCCTGGTCCAGACAAAGTCCATCTTCAGCGTCCCTGCGAGCGCCGCGCCGAGGACGTAGGCTTTTGCCTTGCAGCGCCCGTATTCCGTCACCGGATGACAGGCGGTCTTGTCGTTAAGCCGCGCGTCCGAAAGGCCGAATTCCGCCTGGGAGCCGCTGCCGACAAAGACCTTTGCGCCGAAAGACGCGGCCTTTTTGACCGCCGAAAGCGCTGCATCGACGTTCGCCTCCTGCAGCGCGGTATCGTTTCTTGCTTCCCCGAACGCGCCCGCCCACGCAAAGTGGAAAAACGCGTCGATCTTTCCGTCGAACTTAAGCTTTTTAAGATCCGAAAGATCGGCTTCGAGAATGGTGAGCCCTTCTGCGCCTTCCGGCAGATTCTCCCGTTTTCCGGAGCCCGGACGGACGACGGCGGCGACCTTGATGCCCTTCGAAAGCAAAAGCCTTGTGAGCGTCGCCCCGAGCATGCCGCTCGCGCCCGTGATCATCACGGAACGGATCTCACGGTGGACCGGCGCTTCTTTTTTTCGTCCGAACAGCCTCATGCCTTCACCGCTTCATGGAGCATCGCCGCCATGTACTTGAGCTTCTCTTCCGTCATGCCGGGATAGAGCCCGACCCAGAAGGTATCGTTCATGATCCGGTCCGTCTCTGTTAGCGCCCCCGCGACGCGGTACGCGTCTGTGCCGCGGATCGTATCAAAGCAGGGGTGCCGGAGGAGGTTTCCCGAAAACAGCATCCGGGTCTGGACGCCGTGATCCTCAAGGAAACGGACGATCTTCTCCCTCTCGCAGCCTTCTTTGACCGTCAGGACGAACCCGAACCAGGAGGCCTTTGCATTTTCCGTTTCGACCGGCAGGATGAAAACGTCTTCCATATCCTTCACGAGCTCGTAAAACCGGTCGAAGTTCTCACGCCGGCGCTCGACGAAGCGCGGCAGTTTCTCAAGCTGCGCGACGCCGACGGCCGCCTGCATGTCCGTGATTTTTAAGTTGTATCCAAAATGTGAATAAACGTATTTGTGGTCGTAGCCCTTCGGAAGCTCGCCGTACTGCCCGTCGTAACGGTGGCCGCAGAAATTGTCCCTCCCCGGCGCGCAGACGCAGTCGCGTCCCCAGTCGCGCATGGACCGCAGAATGCGGTGCAGCAGCGGGTCGTTCGTATAGACCGCGCCGCCCTCG
>CAMZDH010000050.1 GCA_947305345.1 uncultured Lachnospiraceae bacterium
GACGTCCTTTTCAGGGTCGAAAATACCCGGGCGCAGAAAGAACTCACCCGGGAAGCGCGTCAGGAAAACCTGATGAAGGCGTTTTATTGTCCGCCGCTGAAAAAACCTTACGATACGGTCATCCTCGTGGACGACATCTATACGACCGGCAGCACCGCCGAGAGCTGTACGAGAGCGCTTTTGTCCGCAGGGATCCGGACCGTCTGGTTCCTTTCACTCGCGATCGGTCACGACGACCGCATTCAGCTCTGAGGCTTCTCCTCCGGTACGACGGGCGTTTCGTCTTTTCCGGCGTCATCTTCAGACTTCGCGTTTTTCCGTTCCGCCTTCAGATCCATCCGTTCGAGCGTGAAACCTCGCCCGCGTACTTCGTTGATCTTCGTGACCGTTATGAACGCCTGCGGGTCGATCGCGCGGATCATTTCCGTCGCGTTGTAGAGCTTCTGCTGGGGGATGACCGTCATCACGGCCTTCTGCGATTCGGAGAGGAGGCCGGTCTCGATCATCGACATCGTGACGCCGGCTTCCAGCTGATCGAGGATCGCCGTACGGATCTCTTCGTACTTTGAGGAGACGATGTAAAGTTCGATCCGTGATTTGCCGATGATCATGACGCGGTCCAAAAGCAGCGTCTCGAGGACGAGTACGACGATGCCGAGCAGGATGTCGTTCGGCGTGAAGACGAAGGCCTGGACGCCGATGATCACGATGTCAAAAAGATAGACGAACAGAGCGACCGGAAGATGCGTCCATTTGTGGAACACAAGGTTCAGGACGTCGATGCCGCCGGTCGACGAGCCGACCCGCATGACGAGACCCAATGCGATGCCCATGAGGCAGCCCGCGAAGACGGCCGCGAGCAGCGGATTGTCGGTCAGCGTTTCGATGCCGGGGATCCTTTGGAACAGGCCGAGGAACAGGGGATAGATGACCGAGCTCAAGACCGTCGCGAAGAAGAATTTCTTCCCGAGGAGAATGAGTCCCAGGACAAGCAGCACGATGTTCATGCCGAGCACGACGAGCGAGATGTCGAGGTTCGGATAGAGCTTGTGCAGGACGATGCCGATGCCGGTGGTACCGCCCATCACGATGTCGTGCGGCACGATGAACGCGGCGACGAGAAACGCGAGCAGCGCGTTGCCCGCAAGGATCGAAATCAGCGTGAAAACCGTCTTTTTCCAGGGCTTGTCATAAGGTCTCATAAGCGAATACACTCCTGAAAGGGCGCCGGAAAGGTCTTTCGACCGCGCGGCATTTCCCTAAAAAACGCATTAACGCAAAATGACGCTCGTCTGGCCGCCGACGGTCAGCGTCGTCCCGTCGAGCGACGCTTCCTCCATGCCGATGAAGGCGGAGAGCGTCTTGAAGGTCCCGCCCTTGACCGTCGAAAGATCATAGGTCACGGACGAGCGCCCGGGGTTGTGGAGGACGAGGACCGAACTGCCCTCAAGCGTCGAGACGAAGCCGCCGAGTTTCGTGCCTTCCAGTTTGACCGGCTCATACGTTCCGCAGGCGATCTCCGGATGCGCCTTCCGGATCAGCAGCAGTTTTTTATAGTAATTGTAAAGGGAATTCGGATCGGAGAGCTGATCGGCGACCGTGTCCTCCGTCTGGTTTTCCTTCTTGTACGTCGTGCCGGACGGGTCTTTTACCCGGTCGTCGTCGCCCCAGAGCATCGCGAGCCGCCGGTTCGCGTCCGTATTCGCCGCGCCGCGGGAGCCCCGCATGCCGATCTCTTCCCCGTAGTAAAGGAACGGCGAGCCGGGGGTCAGTACGTAGAGGTTGGCCGCGACCTGCATCTGGCCGCTCATTTCGGTCAGGAATCCGGCCGCGCGGTCCATGTCGTGGTTCGTGATGAATGACATCATGATCGCTCCGTCCCGTTTCGCCTCGATCGTTTTCAGATAATCCGCGACGTAGGCGGCATACCGGTTTGCGTCGCCGCCCCGCGCGGTCTCCGCGACGATGCCGGACGCCTGGGACTGCGCGAAATCGAAGCAGTCCACGGCTTCATAATACCGGTTGATGACGCTCGGCCCGTCCCAGACCTCCGCGACCGCGTAAAGGTCCGGCTTGATCTTCCGGAGTTCGCCGAGATACCAGTTCCAGAATTCCACGCTTTTCACGTTGTCGTTGTAATAAATGTATTTCGCCGCGTCGAAGCGGAAGCCGTCGACGCCGAGGTCCAGATAGAACTTCGCGACGTCGAGCATCTGCTCCCGGACGAGCTCATTGTCGTAATCCGGCTCCGGCATTCCGCCCGAGAAATTGCATTCGTAACAGACGTCGGTGCCCGCGAGATTATTATAGCTTTTTCCCGCCTCGGGTTTGCCGTCGGACTGCCGGTAGTAGGAATAGTAATCAAAATACGGATCCGTGTCGTCCAGATTCTTCTGCGCCTGGGAGAAGCGCTTGAACCACTCATGCGCGGTGCTCGTATGGTTGATCACGAGGTCGAGGATCAGCTTGACGCCGCGCTCGTGGCAGAGCCTGACGAGCTCTTCCAGGTCGCTCATCGTGCCGAACTTCGGGTCGATCGCGTAATAGTCGTCGGTATCGTATTTGTGATAACTGCCGGATTTGAAGATCGGCGTCAGCCAAAGCCCTTCGACGCCGAGGCTCTTCCCGGACGCGGGATCGCCGTCGTTTAAGTAATCCATGCGGTTGATGATGCCCCGGAGGTCCCCGGTGCCGTCCCCGTCGGAATCGGAAAAGGAACCGACGAAGATCTCGTAGAAGACGCGGCTGTTGCCGACGTCCGTGCCCGCGCGGTAGAGGTCGAGCCCCGTCACTTGGACCTCGGTCTTTTCCGTCGGGGTATCAGGTGCGTCGGTCATTTGGGTTTCCTCCGTTCCTCCGGTGCAGGATGTAAGAAGCAAAAGAAAAGCCGCGAAGGCGGCGGCGATCTGTTTTCGGGTCGGGAACTTCATGTTCATTCCTCCTTGCGAAAATCCGGGTTATTCAACAGCATTATCTTATCTAAAAAAAGAGTTGTTGTCAAGAAAGCGGCGCGGTGCTACAATGAATGAAACGGGCAGGGATCCCCTGCGAAAAAAGAGGCGTTCATGGCGGAATTATACGGAAAGGAAGAGGGCGAAAAGCGGCGGCGGGCGAAGAAACCGGCGCTCATCGCGGCGGCAGGGCTCGGGACCCTGTCCGTGGTCCTGAACGTCCTTCTCTGCGTTTTCATGAACCGTTCCAACGAGACTCCGTTCCGCTGGATCGGGATCGTTTCCGCGATCGTGCTCGGCTGGGTCGCGCTGTACCTCCTCCTCAACGTCGCCTTCTTCGACGGTCAGCAGGTTTCGTTCAAGCTGAAGGCGCTCGTCCGCGAAAAAAGCGGCAGGAAGGACCGCATTCCCGGATTCTTCCGGAAGATCGGTTCCCAGATCCTCATTTACCTCGTGTTCGCGTTCTTCGCCGCGGTGACCTGGACCTTCGTCTTCAACCTCGTGACCGCGGTGCCGGTCCGGCAGAAGCTCGTCGTCTTCGTCGGCGCCGACGTCTCTGAGAATGCGCTCGGGGAGGCGCTGGAAGCCGCCGCGCCGGAGGGGATCAAGCGCGTCGAGGTGCATGAGACCGCCTACGCGCTCTTTGACGCGACGGACATCAACCGGACGGACCTTCTGATCCTGCCGGAGTCCGAGATCAAGAACTACATGCCGCTGTACCTCGACCTGACGGCTTACCGGGAAACGCACCCGGACGAAGCGTATTATGAGATCGAGGGCGTGCCGCGGGGCATCCGGATCGTGGAAAGCGCAGCATCCCTTCCGGCGTCCGGCATGATCTCTTATCAGCCCGGCACGGCGTATTACGTCTTCTTCGGGGCATTGTCGACGCACGCTTCCGAAACCGATCCGTCTGCATTTCAACTATGGGAATTTTTCAAAAATATCCCATGAGGTTTTAGTGAAAATTTACGAAAAACCGTTTTGTGAATTTCAGGTAATTGTTGACAAATCCCAATTTTTGAGTATTATATAATGTACTGAAGTGTACAGAGGAGTCACTTCGGTCAGACAAAATTGACTAAAAAGTAGGAGGAAAAACAATGAAAAAAGTATTGGCACTGCTTCTGGCAGCGGTTCTGGTCTTCGCACTGGCGGCCTGCAAGAACCCGAATCCGGGTCCGGCAACCGATGACACGACCAAAGCGGGCAGCGAGCTTGCGGGCACCTATGACATCGTCGTCTGGGTGGCGGACAACATCGTTGAACTGACCAAGAAGCAGATCAATGACTTCAATGAGAAGAACGAAGACGGCATCAAGTTCAACGCCACCGTCGAGCCTGTCGGCGAAGGCGACGCGGCAACGAACATGATCACGGACGTCACGGCCGGCGGCGACATCTTCTGCTTCGCGCAGGACCAGTTCGCGCGTCTTGTCAATGCGGGCGCATTGGCGAAGCTCGGCCAGGCCGCGCAGAATACCGTTCAGGAAGCCAACGACGCGGACGCGGTCGCGGCAGCGACGAGCGGCAGCGAAATGTATGCGTATCCTTTGACGGCTGACAACGGCTATTTCATGTATTATGACAAGTCCGTCATCTCTGACGACATCGTCGACAGCCTCGAAGACCTGATCGCGGCCTGCGAAGACGCGAACAAGTACTTCTCGATGGAACTCGGCACCTCTGCATGGTACCTTGCGTCCTTCTTCTTCGGCACGGGCTGCGTGTCCGAATGGGTGACCGATGACGACGGCAACTTCAAGAGCATCAACGACACCTTCAATTCCGCGAACGGCCTCATCGCCGCGAAGGGCATGAAGAAGCTCCTGGATTCCCCGATCCACAACAGCGCTTCCGACGGTTCCGGATTTGCGAACAACTCCGCAGTCCTGGTTTCCGGCACGTGGGCTTATGAGACCGTCAAGGCCACGCTCGGCGACAACATGGGCGTCGCCGATCTGCCTTCCTTCACCGTCGACGGCAAGGAATACCACATGGGCTCTTACATGGGCTTCAAGCTTCTCGGCGTCAAGCCGCAGAAGGATGCGGTCAGAGCCGCTGCGATCCACAAACTCGCGCAGTACCTGACGAGCGAAGAAGGTCAGCTGGAGCGCTTCCAGGCAGTTTCCTGGGGCCCGTCCAACCTGAAGGCGCAGGAGAATGAGGAAGTCAAGGCGAACCCGGCGCTCACGGCTGTTGCGCAGCAGAAGAAATACGCGGTGCCGCAGGGCCAGATCCACGGTTCCTGGTGGGATATCGCGAAGGTCATCGGCGACGACGTCAAGGCGGCGACGGACGACGCAGGTCTTCAGGCAGCGCTTGACACCTACCGCGCGAAGATCGACGCATTGTTCGCGATGGACACCTCCGGCTACATGCTCGTCGGTGCCTGGAACGGCTGGAACAATGCGGACGACGCGATCCGCATGCAGAAGGACGGCGACGTTTACACGCTGACGATCTCGGTCGAGCAGTCCGATTACATGGGCGGCCGTATCGTGAACCCCGGCAACTGGGATAACGATAAGGGCGCAGCGCAGGTCACGACCGGCAAGGACCTCCTGGCGGAAATCTCC
>CAMZDH010000051.1 GCA_947305345.1 uncultured Lachnospiraceae bacterium
AGGCGACAGGATTTGAACCTGCGACCTCTGCGTCCCGAACGCAGCGCTCTACCAAACTGAGCCACGCCTCGAAGCCTCAAAAGGCACGGAAAACAGTATATAGTATCGATTTTCAAAAGTCAAGACAAAGATAAAAAAAGATTTCGGTGCCTCACTTTTCACCGAGGTACTGTGCGGCATCGTCGTAATACCAGTTGAAAAAATGCGACTCGACCGCATTCGCGTCGACCGCGCCCTCCCTTGAAAGGACCGGCAGGAACAGGTTCTGCCGCATGTTCTCGGACGCGCCCTCACTCCGTAAGAAACGGAGCGCCTCGAGATAGGCGCTGTCGAACGCCTCCTTCGACTCAAACGGCAGCAGGTAGTAATTCACGGTCACGTAATACGGCGCTGCCTTGTCCTCAAACGTCGCGTTCGCAATCCGGTTCAGCTCAAGCGACGCATTGATCATCACGGCCGTATGCCCGTCCTTCAGTTTCTCCAGCCGTTCGAGGATCCTCTGGTACGCGTCTTCCGCGATGGAAGGCGCGGGGTCGGACTCCCGGGTGTTGTAGAGATCCACGTCCACGTAAGCATTGTCCTCTTTCTCCACGATCTCAAAATACGAGACCGGGCGCTTCATGAGCACCGGCAGGTCGCTCCGCTTCGGATACGCACCGTCGTAAAGCTCCGTTTCCGTCCGGAAGCGGTCGTAGACCGCGAGGTGCTCCATCACGTCCTCAAACCGGATATAAGCCTCCATGAAGCCGCCGTTTCGTGACGTCACGTAGAGGCAGAGGGTCTGCTCGTCAAAGACGAACGGGAACGCGTCTCCCCGCTCGAACGCGGCTCCGGCGAGCAGCGTCTCTTCGACGGCCTCCCCCTTCTGGGAGATCTCGGAAAACGCCTTCAGGACCGCCGTGCCGAAGACGTCCTTCGCGCGGGTCCCGGCATTGAAGAGCTGCTGGACCGTGATCGCCTTTCCTTCCTCCAGGCTTAAGTTCGTCGTGACGGGCAAGAGTTCTTCCGTCGTCTTTTCCCCATCCTCACTTGTCTTCGTAATAAAGAATTTCGTCGCGACCGAGACCGTGTTCTGGAATGCGCTTGCGAGCGAGACCTTCGTCTCCAGCGTCTCGCCCTCCTGTAAAAGCGGCGCGATCTCCTTGATCCGGTCCGCGACCGGCCCGAACAGCATCAGGTTCACGCGGTTCTCGACGCCGGGATCCTTCAGCCCGTCGATCGACGGATATTCAAAATGCACGCCTTCGTGCGACGCGCCCTTCGCACTGAAAAAGATCGAATCCTGAACGTATGTGTCGCGCTCCGAAAGTGAAAACTCCGGCGGATCCACGGCCTGATCCTCATGGCCGATGAATCCGTTGTCCAGGATCGGAGAAAAACCCGCGTCCCGGACGAGCATCTGGCCGCGCTCGGAAAGGAGCGTTTCGACGAAGCGCTTCGCGTTTTCCGCCGCATCCCCCCGGATGACCGCCATATAGCCCGTAAGAAACGGATAGTCGCCGCTCCGGATCGTCGAATCGTTCGGCGCGATGCCGTCGATCTCCAGAAAGCGGATCTTATCCGTACTGAACAAGCGTTTCGCGTTTTCGAACGTCGTATAGCCGACGAAGCCCTCCTCCTTGAAGACGTCCGTTTCGGACAGGCGCTTCGTTTCTTCGGAGAACAGGCCTGGGAAAAAGCCGTCAAAAAGCATTGCTTCCGCGCTGCCCTCTTCGCCCCGCGTCAGCGTGACCGGAACGTCGTTTCCGCCAAGTTCCGACCAGTTTCCGGTCTCGCCGCGGTAGAGCACCGCGAGTTCCGATTTCGTCAGGCTCCGCACCGGATTCTTCGCGCTGACGAAAAAGACGAAGCCTTCCACGGCAAAACGGCTTTTGACGGCGCCTTCCACGCTGTCCAGCCCTTCCATGCCGGCAAAGACCTCCGGGAGGAGCAGGACGTCCGACTGTTTCATGGAAAGGCTTAACGGAAGCGTGCCCGGGACCGCGCCGGAAAGCGCCTTCGCGTTTTCATTCCGGGTGAAGTTCCTCCGGACGTCTTCCGCAAGGCCTTCCAACAGGACCGAAGTCCGGACCACGGGGTACCCGCTCTCCGTAAAGACCGCCTCCGCGTAAGGATCCGGCGCCGTCGTTTCCAACGGGGTACCGGTCGTCTCTGCCGGTCCTTCGGGCGGTACGCACCCGGAGCACAGCGTCAGGATGATCAACGCGGGAAGGACGATCCTCCCAAAATGCAGTTTCACGGTGTTTTACACTCCATTACAAGTATTGTTCAACTTCCCGAAGCAGCGCTTCTTCTTTAGAAGCCGCCGCCGCCGCGCTTTCGCCGGCAGCCGTCATATACACCTTGATCTTCGGTTCGGTGCCGGAGGGCCGGATGATCACCGAAGCATCGTCCGGCAGTTCAAAACGCACGACGTCCGCCTTCGGGAGGCCGCCGATGCCCTGGCTGTAATCGATCGCGGAAAGGACCGGCCAGTCGCCGAACGCGGTGACCTCTTCGCGGAACCGCTTCAGGATCTTTGCCATCCGTCCCTGCCCCTCGATGCCGGGGTACTCATACTGATGGACCTTGTTGCAGAAGAATCCGAATTCACGCCCGAGCGCGTTGAGTTTTTCCGGCAGGCCGAGGCCGATGCTCCGGTAATAAACGAACATCTCGGCGACGAGCATGCTCGCGACGACCGCGTCCTTGTCCCGGACGTAGCTTCCCGACAGGAAACCGCAGCTCTCTTCAAAGCCAAAGACGAAGCGCCCTTCCTCTCCCGCTTTCTCCAAAAACCCGATCTGCTCGCCGATGTACTTGAAGCCGGTCAGGACATTACGCATTTCGACGCCGTATTTCTCCGCGATCTTCGAAGCAAGGTCGGTCGTCACGATAGATTTCACCGTGACTGCTCTTTCCGGCAGCGTTCCGGCCGCCGTCCGCATCTTCAGGATAAAGTCGAGAAGCAGACAGCCGAGTTCGTTTCCGGATAAAATGCGGTATTCTCCCGAAGGCATCCGGACCGCGATGCTCGTGCGGTCGGAGTCCGGGTCGGTCGCGAGGAGGAGATCCGCCTGAACTTCCTTGCAGGTCTCGATCCCGAGCGCCATCGCTTCCAACATTTCGGGATTCGGATAGGGACAGGTCGGAAAATGCCCGTCCGGCTCCTCCTGCGCCTTGACGACCGTGATGTTCGTGAAGCCGCATTCCCTGAGAACGCGCTGCACGGGCTTTAAACCGGCGCCGTTTAACG
Source organism: uncultured Lachnospiraceae bacterium (assembly GCA_947305345.1). Classification (GTDB taxonomy): domain Bacteria; phylum Bacillota; class Clostridia; order Lachnospirales; family Lachnospiraceae; genus UBA1267. Next base: position 3,236 of record CAMZDH010000051.1, read on the forward strand.
GCGTATAGACGATCGAGACATTCCGGTCGACGGCAGCATCTTTTTGAAGCACGGACCGTTTCTTCACTTCCTCGATGTAGGCCGTTTCGACTTCGGGGGAAATGAGTTCGATTGCCCCTTCCTTCAAAAGGTCCTGATACGGGCGCCAGGAAACGTCGTCGAAGACGTCCATTTCGGAAATGAAGCCGTAGACCTTGTCCGCGTCCCCGCTCGTCATCTGGCAGCCGTCTCCGCCGTAGGCTTTGTACCCGTTGTATATCGCCGGGTTATGGGACGCGGTCACCACGACGCCCGCGGAGCAGTTGAGATAACGCACCGCGAACGAAAGGCACGGCGTCGGCATCAGTTCCGGATAGAGGTAGACGTGAACGCCCATCGTGGCGATGACCGCGGCCGCAGTCTCGGCAAACAGTTTCGACTTGATGCGGGAATCGTAAGCGATCGCGATGCTCTTCCCCCGCGTGCCGCATTCCAGGACATAGCGGCCCATGGCCTTCGACGCCTCCGCGACGACGTAGATATTCATGCGGTTCGTGCCCGCGCCGATCACGCCGCGAAGCCCGGCGGTCCCGAACTTGAGGTCCGTATAGAAGGCGTCCGTGATCGCGTCTTCATTGCCCGCCATGTTGGCGAGCTCGACCTGCAGGTCCGGGTCCATCGTGGCCCGGTCGAGCCAGCGTTCGTATTTTTCCTGAATCCCTTTGTCCATGCGTGCCTCTCTTATTTCAGCGTGAACGTCATCCGCACCGGATTGTGGTCTGAATAGGCAAAATCGGTATCAATCACGTGGCTCTCCTGCACTTCGATGTTCGAAGAATGCAGGAATCCGTCGATCGTGATCACGAACTGCGTGCTGTTGTCATGCGTCCAGGCGGTGTCTGGATTCCGGCAGCTCGGGATAGGATTCGCGGCATCGAACGGGGATTCCAAAAGGATATCCTTCGTCAGATACTCCTTCGGGAACGGCTGTGCCCAGGTATAATCTTCGGCTGGAAGCGTTCCGAAATCCGCGGTCGGGTTCTCGGTCAGGCTCTTGTTGAAATCGCCGCACGCGATCACGTAATTCCCTTTGTCGATCTCACGCTGCATGTATTCCGTGACGACCCGAACCTGCTCGTCCGCGATCTTTCCGTCCGACGTGTAGGCGGACAGGTGGAAATTGATCAGCACGAGTTCCTTCCCGTTGTTCACCGGAACGCGCTCCACGAGGAAGCACCGGTCGAGGTCCAGAAGCTTATAGAGGCTCGTTTCGATCGGCAGCGCGACGCGCTCCGCATTGCCCGCGGAAAGCGTCGAGAACGTGAGAATGCCGGACTGGCTCGCGCCGTGCGGCTGCGTCAGGGGATACATCAGGAACGGAGAATCGTAATTCTGCGCGAACGCGTAGGAATAGCCGAACAGCCGCTCGGTGAGGTAGGGCCGTTCGTCGACATAGTAGGTCCTCGTCGAATGGGTGTCGCATTCCTGCACGAAGATGAAATCCGCGTTTTCATTCGAAAGGACCTCCGCGATCTTCTTCAGGTTCGCGTCAAGGCGCTCCTTCGACCAGGCCCAGGCCTGCGTGCCGCCGTCCATGAAGAAATCGTAATCGTCTTCATAAGCGCCGAAACCGATGTTGTACGAGACGATCGAATACGCTTTTCCCGTCTCGGCTTCGCCCTCCTGGTTCCGTTCGACGCTGACGGCGCCTTCCGGCAGCCGGTGGTACGCGATCAGGACGTAGGCAAAATACCCGACGACCGTGAGCAGCAGCGCGGCAAGCACGATGACGACGACTTTGATCAGTATCTTCCACCAGATTTTTTTCTTTGGTTCCTGTTCTTTTTTCATTCCGTTTTCTCCCGAATATTCATGGTTTTGATCCGCCGTCTGACGGCGGGTGTTTACGAATCTTCGCGTCACCAGCGGGCGCGGTTCATCTGCTCGAAGACCACCTGTACGTTGCCCTTTCCGAGGAACTCCTCCGCGGCCTCCTTCGCGCCGTCTTCGACCGAAACGCTGTACTGCGCCGGCATTTTCTTATACTTCCGCGTATCCTTCAAATAGACCGTGACCGTATCGGTGCCGTCATAGGGCTCAAGGATCCGGAACAGATCCTCCTGCCTGCGGTCGAAGTCCGCCTTGTTTTCAAACTGCAGCCAGAGCGCATGCGGAACGTCCCGGAAGCGTACCGCATTCTCCAGAACGACCTTGCCCTTCGGGTCGTCGCCGAGCGAGAC